>CAMNAY010000006.1 GCA_946531975.1 uncultured Ruminococcus sp.
GATCAAACTTCTATAACAAAACAGAGGTCAGAACGCTTTGTCCTGACCTCTTTTATTTTCATGCCGCCATGTGGAATCCTTGCTGTCCAAGCCCGTATTTCCGCCGCCGGAAAAATCAAAAAAGCCCATAAAAACTCCTTTCAGTCGCTGTATCTTGTACTGCCTGCCTTGATCGACAACATCTGCTTCAAATGCGGGGCAATGCTTATCTCCTTCTAAAGCTTTGTGGCTTCATTTTATACACAGGCATGTACAGCAGACGTTTTTTGTCATATCTTGCTTTGGACGATAACAGCGCGGAATGCAGCTTTTTGAAGGCACATTCCGCGCTGTTGGTCAGATATTGACAGATGCTCTGCCAGATGATATAATAGGATACGCTGATTGGAGCCGGCAATAAAAAGACGGAGGAATAGAAACTATGAAAAGAAGAATGATGGCGATTGCTGCTGCGGTATGTCTGTGCGGCAGTCTTTCCGGCTGCGGCGACAGCAGCAGTGACGGAAGCAGTACCGCATCTGTTTCGTCCGCTGCGGAGAGCAGTGCTGCTGACGGAACCGGCACCGAATCATCGGCAGCAGAGGAACTGCCTGCAAGCATTTTATCCGGACAGATCACGCTCAACGGCGAGACGATCATGCTGCCCTGTCCCCTGAAAGCGCTGTATGCGAACGGCTGGACCGATGCCGATCAAGGCGGTACGGGTAAAAATCTCGAAAAAAACGGCAGCTGTATCAGCGTGGGCTGCGAGAAGGACGGCGATGAGGATATCGTCTGCCGGCTTGAGTGCTATTTCGGTTTTAACACGAATGAGGTGACGCTGCCGGGCGGCGTTGTACTGGGCAAAACGATGCGTGCTGATGTGCTTGCGGCATACGGCGAGCCGGATGAATATTACCATGCGGACTCTCCGGATGCTGAGGACAACTTCGAGTACGTTTATCTTGATGAAAACGGGGAGAAGCTGGCATCGGCATATTTCCAGTTTGACGGCAACCGGACCAATCCGGATTACACGGTCGGTGCAATCTGGGGCGTCAAGCTCTCAAAATACGAATAAAGCGGGAGGGGAGCCTCCGCTGCGCAGTGCGCGGTGCCGATCTGCGAAAGATTGCACCGTTTCGCGTCACGCCGGCGGGGCTCCCCGCTTTGAACCTTGGGTGATGTGCGGCTGTGCCCTCTTTCTCGTCACGGCAGCGCACGGAGACAGATCTCCGCGCTGCACTCCATGACCGGATCCTCGCGGATCACCGCACCGATGCTGTCCGCAGTAATCCGCCCGGAACGCGGATTCTTCACGGAATCAATATGCCCGATGATGTCTGCCTGTACATCGGAATACTCAAATGAGAGATCGCAGTCCAGCATCTCGCAGTCAATCAGCCGGAGATCCTTGCAGTAGCAGAAGGGCTGTGTGCCGATAATTTTGCATCGGATCAGCGTCAGCCCTTCAGAGAACCACGCGAGATATTCTCCCTTGATCATCGAATCCGTGACGGTGACATGCTTTGCGTGCCAGAAGGCGTCCTTGGTGTCAAGCTGTGAGTTCCGGATCTCAAGATCCTCGACATACTGAAACGAATACTTCCCCTTGAAATCAAGCCGCTCGGCAGTGATATGCTTCGCGTCAAGAAAGATGTACTCCGATTCGATGCGGCTGTCCAGAACAGTTGTGTGATCGGTTTTCCAGCCGAATTCAGGCGAGCAGATCCGGCAGTTCCGGATTACGGTATTGCTGCATTCGCGGAGCGCTTTCACGCCGCTGATCCCGGTCTGCTCGATGATGCCGTCATCGGAATACCACAGCGCGGCTCTTGTTTTTTCGTCAAGCTGCGAATCCCGAAGGGAATACTGTTTCGCATGCCAGAGCGGATAGCGCAGGGAGAAGCTGCATCCGTCCACTTCAATCGCACGGGTTTCCTTCAGCACGGATTCACCGTCTGCGGGTCCGGCAAACGTGCAGTCCTTCACGCGGGTATGACAGAGATGATACAGCACCCGTTCGCTGTCAAAGGTCTGATGTTCAATCGTGTTCATGGTGCCCGCTCCTTTCCGATGAGCTGTTCACTGATTTGATTTATTCTGACATCGTGTCACTATACATATTATAGCATCAGATTGACGCTGTGTCAATAGCAGCCGGACTTTTTTGCCGAGCCGCACACACCGGGTTCATCGTGCGATGCGTTCCTTGCTATTGCGTATTGCGGCATGATATGCTATAATAGTGTCAGCAAAAACTGATTCCAACGAAAAAAGGGGTACGAAAACATGAAAACGATCAATATTGTAAACGGACCGCAGAATGTATCTGCGATCATTCAGGGCTGCATGAGAATGCCGGCACTCTCAAAGGAGGACGCCGCAAAGGTAATCCGCACCGCATATGACTGCGGCATCAACTTCTTCGACCACGCCACCTGCTACGGTTACGGCGAGGCGGAGACACGCTTTGCAGAAGCCTTCCCGCTGACCGGCATCCGCCGCGAGGACATCTTCCTTCAGAGCAAGTGCGGCATTTGTCCCGAACGCAAAGAATTCGACTGGACAAAGGACTACATCCTTGCCGCAGCAGACGGCATTTTGCAGAGACTGCATACCGATTATCTTGATACGCTGCTGCTGCACCGTCCCGACCTGCTGTTCGATCCGGAGGAGGTCGCAGATGCGTTCAATACGCTTGCGGCGGCGGGAAAGGTGCGCTGGTTCGGTGTCAGCAATCTGATGCCCATGCAGATTGAGCTGCTCAAAAAGTACGTGAAGCAGCCGCTCATCATCAATCAGGTGCAGCTCTCGCTGGAGCAGTCGCAGCTGATTGATCAGGCGTTCTACATGAACAACAAGACGACCGATCTCTCCCTGAGCCGTGACGGTTCCGTTCTGGATTACTGCCGCCTGAACGATCTGACGATTCAGGCGTGGTCACCGCTTCAGAAGGGAATGTTCGGCGGCACATTCATTGACAATCCGGACGATCCGGAGCTGAACAAGGCGCTTGCAGAGATCGCAGCGCGGGAGGGCGTCTCGAAGACGGCTGTCGCGATTGCGTGGATTCTGCGGCATCCGGCAAAGATGCAGGCAATCATCGGCACGATGAATCCGGCGCACATTCAGGATGCCTGCGATGCAGTCCGTGTGACGCTTTCGCATCATGACTGGTATGCGCTCTATCTGGCGTCCGGCAAATTCCTCCCGTAACGGAGAAAGATTTGCAATGTGAAAAAAATTTTTGAAAATAATGAAACCTTTTCCGTATCTGCGGTGTATGTTAAGTGAAAGAGCTCTTTCCTAACAGCAAACATTCCAGATCAACAGAGAGTGGTGTGAAATGACTGATTCGCTTTTTATAAAAGCATATGAGATGTACCGGAAGAATGTCTATGCGGCAGCGTACAGCTGTGTGCGAAATGCCTCCGATGCCGCGGATCTCCAGCAGGAGACCTTTATGCGGCTCTATACCTGTGACAAGGAATTCGAGAGCGACGAGCACATCAAGGCATGGCTGCTGCGTGTCGCGGTCAACCTGAGCAAAAATCACCTCAGGGATCACCGCCGCATCGTTCTGACGGAACTCACGGAGACAATCCCTGAGCCGGATTCCGCCGAGCGCAGGGACGTCCTCGAAGCAGTCCTCGCACTCCCTGACAAATACCGTCTGCCGATTCATTTGTACTATTATGAAGAATATTCGGTGCGTGAGATCGCAGAGATTCTGGAATTGACCGAAGGTGCAGTCAAAACAAGACTGCGGCGCGGCAGAAGCCTGCTCGAAAAGACACTTGGGAAGGAAGGATGATTCACATGAGTATCCAGACGGACTATAAAGAGCAAGTGGATCGTATTTGCATGCAGGCAAATATGCCGGATGGAAAGGATGTACTTGAAATGGCAAAAACATATGCAGAAAACACAAGCGGAACAACGGAGAAGAACCGCCGGATCAGAAAGATCCGCACAAGCTTTATCGTTGCGGCAGCGTGCGTCTCGGCACTGGGACTGACCGCCGTCGCAGCCGGTGCAGCGGGATACGGTCCGCTGTCATCGTTCCTCCGCGATACGGCTCAGGATGAGGTCACGGCAGATCTGGTCGATGAAGGCTATCTGTTTGAGATCAACCGGTCGTTTACTGACGGCATCTACCGCGCCGATCTGGTCGCTGTATCCGGCGACGAGGGAAACCCGCAGCTCATTATTGACCTGTATATTGACGATGCGGAAATTGCGCTTCTGAATGATACGGTCGAGCTGGGCGTCTATACGCTCGGTGAGGATGCGTATGAGAACGAGCTGGATAACTACGGCTGGTGTGATGGCACTGCCTATCGCGATGAGCAGACCGAGAATCTCTATCACGCTGTGGTCCGCGGTGCACCGGCATGGATGTGCCACGGCGAAAAGTGCGTGATCGACATTACGGCGATCAGCAGATTGGACGCTGACGGCAGATTCGTGACAGACCGTACACATATGGAAACCCGCATAACCATTCCGGAAAGCGTGTTCAAGGGCGTCCCGAACCGTTTTTACAATACGGATGACCCGAAGAATCTGCTTTCGGCGGAGGGTGTTGACTATCATATCGTCAGTGCTGATTTCAGTGCCTACGAGTCGGATATCAAGTTGTGCTTCGATCTCGGCAGCGACAGCGAAACAACGCTGCTCGATTGCGATCGGATGCTGTTTGAATCCCTGCGCCTGACCGTTGACGGAACGGTGTATTCCTGCAAAGATGATTCTTTCAGCTCGTACTGCGACGACGAGGGCGTATGCGGTGTCCCGAACCGCTGCTATGTCACACCGTTCTTCCCTGCGGTGAAATACAACGAAGCGAAGAACATCACAGTCTCGCTCGGCGATACCAGCGTGACGCTGAAGGGCGAAGGCGCACTGCCGAACGGTTCGTGGGATCTGAAGGAACATGCAGAGGACAGACCGGAGGAACCGAGACCGGAGATCGACATGAGCAGCATGTATCCGATCGGCGAGTCGTTCACGGACGGCATTTACCGTGCAGAACTGCTCGGCGTGGGCGGCGATCATTCCGAACCGCTTGTGTTCATTGACCTGTATATCGACGATCCGGAAATCGTTGACTGCAACGATACGGTTATGGTGGGCGTCTACACGCTCGGCGTGGAGCAGTATGAGAACGAGCTTGACAATTACAGCTGGTCCGACGCTGTCGCCTACCGCGATGAGCAGACTGAAAACCTCTATCACGCTGCGGTCTCCGGCGCCTCGGTATGGATGTGCAGCAATGAGGAGTTCGTGATTGACATTGCGGCAGTCACCAGACAGGATGCTTCCGGCGAGCCGTTTACCGACCGCACGCACATGGAGACCCGCCTGACCATTCCGGGCAATGCCTTCTCGGAGACGGTGCTGCTGGAATATGATCCGGAGGATGCACAGAATGCACTGGCATTCAACGGCAATACCTATCATGTGATCAATGCGGAGACCGGTGTTTCCACTGCACACATCCAGCTTTGCTACGATTCGTACAGCAATAATGAAGGAAAGATGGTTTCAAACGATGCGATTCTGAATGAGAGCATAAGCCTGACAGTTGACGGAAAGACCTTCCTCACGAAAAACGGTTTCTTTTCCGGCTCGTGGTGTGATACAGCGGGTATGCTTGGTGTTGCGAACCGCTGCTATATCGGAATGGATTTCCCTGCGTTCAGTCTTGACGATGCAGAAACGATCACACTCACGATCGGCGAGGCGAGCCTGACGCTGAAGGGCGAGGGCGCGATCAGTTCTGAAAGAACATCGGTTAGAGCCGCTTCTCCGGAAGAATTAGCAGAGTATAATGAGACCGCAGAGTGAGCGCATAATTAAAGTTTTTGGTCGGGCTGTTTCAAATAGCCCGACCAAAACTTTTATAAGGCACTTACTTCACACGGCTGTAAACCACACCGTCCAGCTCCACTGCCGCGATCGTTTCCGTATCAAACCAGCCCATGTAGTCATAGTTCTGATACCGCGGATTGTCGCTATAATCGCCGGTCAGCTTCAGACCGTCCCAGTCACCGGCGTGCTTTTCCGCATAAAGCGCCGCATAATGCGGTCCGTCTTCGGTTCCGTATTCAGAGTCCGAGAATGCACGCCGGCGTGTGCCGTCTGTCATAATCAGCGCGATTTCCTGACGCCAAAGCGGATTGTCCTCCTCTGTCCCGCCGCGGATCAGCTCAACCCCCGACAGCAGGAGCGTATCGCCGTTTTCTGCCGCATAAGCTGCCGCATCCGTATTTTTCCGGATCTGCACCGGAATCTCAATGCCCGTCAGATCATCGTGTACCGTATCGCCGTACTCCCATTTCGGGAAGGTCATCGTCAGAGTCTGCCCCTCCAGCATTTCTGCATCATTAAGATCGTACTCATAGTAAAATTTGTTCAGCTTCGTGCTGTCCCCCTGCGTCTGAATCTCATACGCGCTGCCCGTCCAGTTCCGGAACGGCGTGCCGTCTGCATACCGGAATTCCGGCTGCTGCAGCTCAAACAGATCCAGCGGCTCTGTGCCCGGTTCCGCTTCATAGGACACCAGCAGCATCTGCCGGATGCCGTCATTGGCACAGCCCTCAAGCGTCACACGCGCTCTGCCGTTGTCCGCACTGACCGGATCCTGCATGGTCAGCGCCTCAAAAGCAGTCTCGCAGCCCGCGCCGAACCGGCTCTGCGTCATGTCCTGATTGTGCCCGACATACGCCGAGATGCCGACTGCCGCACCCGCGAGCATCACTGCTGCCGCCGCGACTGCCGCGAACATGCGCAGCCGTTTTTTGTGCTGCACGGGTCTGTGCTTTGTCTGCGTCAGTCCGGCTTTTTCGAGCGCTGCTGCCGTGATGCGGGCGTTCTCCGCACCGGAGCGCTGCTCCGATTCCGCGATCTGCGACAGAATGCCGTCTGCGCCGGTCAATGCCCCTGCACGCAGTCCCTCAAACATTTCATTCATCTGTTTCATCGCTCATACCTCCTGGTCCTCGTTCAGTGCCGCACGCAGCTTCTTCAGCCCGCGTGACAGCCTTTGGTCAACTGTATTCGGCTTCAGCCCCAGCGCCGCGCCGATTTCCCTGCTGGACTGCCCGAAATAATACCGCCGGAGCATGATCTCACTGTCCGGCTCACCGAGCGCCTGCACCGCCTGCATCAGCAGCACATGCTCATCCGGTTTCGCTGCGGGATCCTGCGGCTCGTGCAGCAATTCCTCAAAGGAATCGCAGAGCGGCTGCCGCGTCAGCTTGTAATACCGGTTGATTGCATGACGTTTCGCCATGACCGCGAGCAGTGCCCGCAGGGAGGCACCGGCTGTGTCATGCGTCTGCATCCAGCGGTAAAACATCGCGAATACATCGCTGACCGCTTCTTCAATGTCCTCATGGACACCGACGCCGAGCAGCTTGTTTTTCACGATGATATAGACATAGCCGCTGTACTGCTGCACCAGCTCGGTCATGCCGCGTTCGGGATTCTCCCGCAGCAGTGCCGTCAGCGCTTCATCTGTCATGCTGTCCCCTCCCTTCGGGTGTTCTGAAAGGCCCTTTCATCTGATACAGTCAATCCGCAGCGCTGAAATCTGACAGCAAATTCAGCAGCAGCGGGATTTGACAAAATGTTTCTGTTGTGATATAATAGCTGATGCAGGCAATTTTCTGATCAGAATTGTACTCATTCATTTTACCAACACACATACCAATCAACGGAGGGCAAACCATGAAACACATTACGAAAACAGCAGCCGCACTCTGCCTTGCAGCAGCAGCCGCTGCCGGATCAGCCGCATCTCTGTCCGGTGCCGTGACACCCGCTCCGCAGGCGATTACTGCCTCGGCAGCTGATACCAAGGCAACGGTCAACCATGTGTATTATACACTGAAAAGCGACCTCACTGCAACAATCACAGGCTTTGACGGGGCTGTCTCGTCACTGACAATTCCCAAGACGATCAAGGTCAGCAGCAAGACCTATCGGGTGACCGAGATCGCAAAAGACGCATTCTGGTATACGAATCTGGCTTCCATCACCCTTTCAGGTGCAACCAATCTGAAAAAGATCGGTGACGGCGCGTTTTCCAGCTGCGCAAAGCTGAAGACCGTGAAGTTCGCCGCTTCGCAGCCCAGGATCACCTTCGGCAGGGAGACGTTTGCAAACTGCACTGCACTGACTTCGATTGTTTTTCCGGATCAGGTACAGTCGCTCGGCGGCGGTATGTTCTACGGCTGCACTGCGCTGAAGACCGTAACGCTCCCGAAGAATACGGACAGCCTGACCAACAGCGGCGCAATGCTCGGCTTCTTCGGAAAATGCAGCGCCCTGACCAGCATTACAATTCCGGCGTCCTGCCTGTCTTTCAGCAGCCAAACATTTGAAGGCTGCACCGGACTGACCGCATACAAAGTGGAGAGCGGAAACCCGAATTATGCAGCGGCAGGCGGCGTGCTGTTCTCCAAGGATAAACAAACACTGATCGCGTATCCGCCCGCGAAAACGAATACATATTACAAGATTCCGCTCGGTGTCACCTGCATTTCCGGTGCATTCCGGGACGTGAAGTATCTGCAGGAACTGGATCTCTCAAACTGCACGAATCTGATTAAGAATCAGGCGTTCAGCGGAGCCTGCTCGATCAAGAAGATCTCAATTCCGTTTGATGACTTTGCCAAGGAGAACTTCGAGCACTGGATGGATAACTATGAGGATCTTCTGAATGTCGCGGATCTGGAAACAATCAACAATACGCCTGTTTTTTACAGCTCACCCGATCACTCCACAGAGCCGTATTTCAATGACAGATTCCAGTATGTATTTGACAATTCGTCGTATCAGATGCGTAAATACGATACACTGCCCTTTATGGATCGCTTCTGCGGTGCATATGCGGATTATGTCGTAAAAACTGTGACCAGACCGACAGACAATGATCTGACGAAGGCGCTGAAGCTCCACGACTGGCTGGCAGAGCGCGAAAACTACGATTATGGCGACATGGACGGCTGGGGCAATCACTGCTTCTGCTCCGTATTCCTTCATAAGAAGGCAGACGGTAAATACTACACGGTCTGCGAAGGATACGGAAAAGGCTATCAGCTTCTGCTGGAGCATGCCGGAATTGAATCCGCAGTGGTGAGCGGAACATCGTCTAAACCGAAGGACCCCGGTCATGCATGGACACTTGCCAAGCTGAACGGCAACTATTATCATATTGATGTAACATGGGACGATTCCGTCAGCGGCTGGGATTACGATTATTTCATGAAATCGGATGACGAATTTAATACCGACGGACACAGAACATATACATGGGAGACGAGAAACCCTGATTTCCATAAAAACAGGGGCGGTGCAGCATATCTCTCGACCGCGGAAATCGGCGATCTGAGCATGGACGGCAAAGTCTCTATCTATGATGTCGCACTGTTCTTCAGCTATCTGGAAAATCACACAGCGCTGAATGACCACCAGAAGTATGTCGCAGACCTCAATATGGACGGCAGCGTCACTTGGGAAGACGCCTATCTGCTCGCCTGCAACTACACGGATACATATAACAGCGGCAAAACGCTGTTTGAGGCGATGATTGAAAATCACTTCTACAAGTCCGCTATCAAGATCGGTGATGTCAACTCTGACGGCTTCGTGAATATGTCAGACGCTTCCATGGGGCTTTCCATGTATGCGGATGCATCCACCGGCAGCGGCGCAGCGGTCGATATCATCAAGCGCGCAAAGGCAGACATCAACCGCGACGGCGCAATCGACGCATCTGATGCAAGCATGATCATGGCATACTATTCCGCACTGGCGAGCGGTTACGACGGAACCATTCTGGAATACTGGGCAGAGCGGTAAACCCGTCTTGCGAATATCAATATACAAAGAGAACCGCAGAGCAAACTGCGGTTCTCTTTTTTCTCTGCTCCATTGAATTTTCCCGCAGAATGTGTTATAACCGGGCAGTGCCCGGCTCCGATTTTGCTCCTATGTTTTCATTCTGAGACTTTTTCTCACTGCTCCCATTGAACTTTTCTGTATAATATGGTATAATGACGGTACCTGACATAATAAAACGGAGGTATTTCAAATGAAAGCAAAAAAGGTCTTGAAAGTGCTGGGCATCATTCTGCTCATCCTGCTGGTTCTGATCCTGATTCTGGTCATTGTGGTGCATGTCAACGCCAAAAAGAACCGCCCCGTGATGAACGAAACGGCTGCAAAGGGTCTGGAGCTTGTGCAGAAGGATTTTACCGTCACAAAGCTGGATGCGGGCGACTACACGGACATGAAATTCTACGGCATCATGAAATTCCATGTCGATCAGTACCGCATTGAGGAGCTGGGCAACCTCTCGGTGATGACAGCCGATATGGGCTTTATGCAGATGGTCTCGTTCCTCATCACGCCGTATGAGAAGAATCTGCCGGTCTGCACGCTGGATTATATGTATATTCTCGGCTCGCGTACTTCCTACACGGAATTCTATGATCTCGCGGCGGACACCGAAAGCGATGCATACCGCGGCGTACAGGATTCGCTGAAGGAACTGGCTTCCCGCTATGCCGACCTTGAAGACAGCAAGGTGGAGGAGCACTGGTATGACACCTATCTGACGGTGTTCATGCACAAGAAACTCAAAAGAGCGGACGATGCCCGCAACAAGGAAATGTTCTGCGATGCACTCCAAACCTATCTCGATGCCGCAAAAGCAACGGAGCTCAATTCGCCGGAGGATCAGGCAAAGCAGGTCGAGAATACACAGCAATACTGCGACGGTCTGATTGAAAAGGGCGGCGTTTCGACCGATCTCTTCAAAAAGGTGCTCGGCGAAGAAAAAACGCACGAATTCTTTGACCGCGTCTTCTTCGGCACCGATCTGTACCGCAAATAATCTGTTTCCGCAAAGAAAGGAGTGTTTCCTCATGAGCAGAATTCTCGTCATCACCACAAGCCTGCGTGCAAAAAGCAACACTGACCTGCTGGCTGAGCAGCTCATCGCAGGCGCAAAGGCTGCCGGACATGAAGTCACGGCAGTCTCCTTAAAGGGCAAGGACATCCGCTTCTGCATCGGATGTCTCGCCTGTCAGAAGACACAGCGATGTATCCAGAAGGACGATGCACCCGCGATTGCCGATCTGGTTCTGAATGCGGACACGCTGGTTTTTGTCACGCCAATCTATTACTATGAAATGTCCGGTCAGATGAAAACCCTGCTCGACCGGCTCAATCCGCTCTACTCGGCGGATTACAGATTCCGCAAAGTCTACCTGCTCTCCGCAGCGGCAGAGGATGAGGCATTTGTGCCGGAGCGTGCGGTCAGCGGGCTTCAGGGCTGGGTAGACTGCTTCGAGCGCGCCGAGCTGACTGATTCGCTGTTCTGCGGCGGTCTGAACGATGCCGGAGAAGCTGCCGGTGCAGAGCAAAAGCTGAAGGCAGCTTATGCGTTCGGCAAGGCGCTGGCATGAAAGTCGGTGCAGCATGAGCAAGAAAATCGTTGTTGTCAATGCGGGACCGCGCAAGGGCTGGAATACGGACACGCTCCTGACGGAAGCGGCAAGGGGCGCACAGGAACGGGGCGCGGAGATTCTCCGGTTCGATCTGTTCCCGCTGGAAATGCAGAAAGCGTATGATCTGGGTGCTGCGCTGATATAAAAGATTTGCGCCATAGAATTTCTGATGTGCGGTCGGAAGTGCTATGGCGTTTTTCTGCCGGAATCTTGTCTGCACGATACAATCATGTGTGCGGATGCAGAAAAGATGATAAAATAGATATGTCCCGAAAGAAATACAATGCCCCTGAACGCTGTGAAGCGCTCAGGGGCAAATCATTTGTAAATGCATCTGTCATGCCGTTCTTTTGGGCTGTTGAAGAAATCAGAGCAGGCTGCGTTTCAGCAGCGTCAGATCGGATGCGGTCAGCTTGCCGTCGTTGTTCATATCGCCGGCTTTCCAGTCTGCCAGTACCGTGTTCGGCACGGCTGTCAGCCAGTCACGCAGAAGCTTGACATCGGTCAGATCGCAGCTGCCGTCCTGATTGATATCACCGGCAACCGGTTCCGGATCGCCGCCGTTCGGATCAAAAATGATCGTTGCACGCTTCAGATATGCGTCATCCGGATCCTTCACGACCTTGTTCCATGTATCCTCTGTGCCGCAGAAGGTGATTGTCGAGGTGCCTTCGTTATCAGTAAACGCACCGCTGTTGATTTCAGTCAGCTTGCCGGAGAGCTTGAGCGTCTTCAGCTTGTTGCATGCGCCGAACGAACCCCAGTCCAGATATGTAACGCCGCCCAGCTCCGCAGAGGTCAGATTCTCACAGTACCAGAACACGTTGTCGCCCATTGCGGTCACGCTCGACGGGAAAACGACCGATGTGACATCATTGTTTTTGGAGAACGCACCGCCTGCGACATACTTGACACCGGCAGGAACCTTCACTTCGCCCTTGGCGGTGCGGGCATCGACCAGACAGCCGTTGACAACGACCAGCGGATCCTTCTGACGCTGGGCATCCAGCCACGGAGTCTCATCCAGTGTATAGCTTCCGGTTTTGACCAGATGATCCGGGAAATTCACCGTTTTGAGCGCGGTACAATGCTCAAACGCCTGGAAGTCGATCATCTGAAGGCTGTCCGGAAACGTGACCGATTCCAGATTGCTGCACCAGTTGAACGCATACGCGCCGATTTCCGTCAGCGTATCAGGCAGCGTCAGGGTCTTCATCTCAGAGAAGCCGCCGACATTGGTGTCAATCTTTGTGACCGGCAGACCTTCGATCGTATCCGGAATGACAATCGACGAAGCTGAGGTATTGCATCCTGAAATGACGATATGATCCGAATACTTCTGATAATACAGATCGCCGGTCTCCCCCTCGGTGTAGGACTCCTCATCTGCCGACACCGTGAGCGGTGCGGTCAGCCATGCGCCCGTCTGCGACGAAAGCGGCAGTGCCGCAGTCATCAGCAGCGCTGCAAGAAACGAAGCTGCCTTTCCATGTTTTTTGTTCATAGTATCCCCTCCTACTATTGAATGACTCGTATTTGTGCGACCGCCGTGATCGCTTCGAGTACAGTTTCATTATAGCACATCCCATTCCCGTTGTCAATGACGAACCCTTCATCTTTCTTCGTGATTCCTGCAAAAATGCAGCTGCCGGCATGGTGATCCGATAAAGCAGCCTGCAAACCCGGAGAACGGAGACGCTGCCCCCTGCCGCACTCCTGCGGCAGCTAAGAAACCATTTGGCAGCAGCGCGACCGTGCCCAATTTAGCGTCTCGGCAACGCGCCCTGCGCGGCGGGGAGAATAATTTTCGTGATTCGGCACATGCTAATTCAGACAAAGGAGGCGGCTGCCATGAAGCTCAACGGCAATCTTGAAGAAACTCTCACGCGGCTCCAGCACATGACCGGCTGCTCGGACGATCTCATTCTCAGCCGCGTCACACTCTGCGGCATTCCCTGCGCACTGCTGACCTGCGAGGGCATGACCTCCGCCGGTCTGCTCGGCGAGCTGATCTTTGACCCGCTGAACGGTCTGCAACAGACCTTTCCGGACGGCGCGGCACTGCTCCGGCAGATTTATGACCGGAAGCTGCTCTCTGCCGACAGCACCCTGACCAATGATGCCGGCACGCTCCTGACCATGCTGTACTCCGGCTTTGCAGTGCTGCTGAGCGAAGGCGCAAACGCCGCCCTGTGCTTCGGCATTCAGGGATACGCCTCGCGCAGCATCTCCGAGCCTTCCGGTGAACTGAATATCTACGGCGCACGCGACGGCTTCTCAGAGCCGGTCCGCGTGAATATGTCCCTGATCCGCCGCAGAATGAAATCTCCGGCGCTGACCTTTTCTCTGATCTCAGCGGGCACTGTTTCGCAGACCGATCTCTGTCTCTGCTGGCTGCGCGACCGCGTCCCCGCGTCCCTGATCGCAGAAATCCGGCAGAAATTGCAGACACTTCCGCTGGAGACCGTGCTGTCCAGCGGCTATGTCCGCCCGTTCCTTGAAGAAAGCGATATGCAGCTCGTACACAGCATCGGCACGACCGAACGCCCCGACATCCTCTGCGCAAAAATGCTGGAGGGCAGAGTCGGTATCCTCATCGACGGCACCCCGCATGCGCTGGTCATCCCGCAGCTGTTCTGCGAGACCTTCCAGACTATGGACGACTACAATTATCCGCCGGCATACGCAACACTGCTCCGCTGGATGAAATACGGTGCGGCACTGCTCGCTCTGCTGCTGCCTGCTGCCTATCTCGCTGCGGCGCTCTGGCATCCGGAGCTGCTGCATGAAACGCTGCTCTCGCTGCTCACGGAAGCGGAACAGACCGTGCCGTTTTCGCTCGCCGCAGAAATGCTCGGCATTCTGTTCATGTTCGAGACCGTGCGGGAAGCGGGGCTGCGCCTGCCAAAAGCCGTCGGCGGGGCGGTCGGCATGATCGGCGGGCTGCTGATCGGGGATGCTGCGGTGAAATCCGGACTCATCAGCACACCGGTCCTGACCGTTGCAGCACTCTCCGCGACTGCGGGCTTTGTGATACCGGAGCATCACGCCGCACTGACCGTCCTGCGCCCGCTGTTCATTTTCGCGGCTGCGGCTGCCGGCATTCCGGGCATCGCCCTTGCCGGAATGCTCCTGCTGTATCACATCTGCGGGACAGAGGTCTTCGGATTTCCGGTCTCTGCGCCGATCGCGCCGCTCATGCCCCGCCGTTTGCAGGATATCCTCGCAAGGGTCGGCTTCCGGCGGCTCTCGCAGGGGAATTTCCGCGTCAGTGAAATCCGTGAACAAGCCGAGGAATGAGGTGAACAATGCAGCAAACAACCCCTTGCACACCGCGCTGGAGCGCCCTGCAAACCGCAGCCATTCTGCTGCTCTGCCGCCTGTCCGCGTTCTTCTGCTGTCCTGTCCCGTATACCGCTGCCTATGCCAAAGGCATGTTCGCGGCAGTTCTGGTTCAGGCTGCAATGCTTCTGCCGCTCGTAAAGCTCCGGCATCTGCTGCGGATTCCCGTTCCGGCACTCTGGCTGTTTCGTCTGTCCGCACTCACGCTCGCGGCAGTGCGCACGGCGGATGCCTTCCGGCTGATGAAGCAGCTGCGCTGTCCTGCGCCGCATCTGCTGCCGCTGATGTTTCTTGCGGTACTGCTGTACACGGTATCCCGTCCGCAGGCGGCAACCGCCCGCACTGCTGTTCTGCTGCTCGTTCTTGCGTCAGCGGGGATGCTCCTGCTGCCCGTCAGCGGACTGCGTGCGGCGCATGCCGTCTCACTGTATCTTCCGGGCAATGCGAAAGGTGCATTTTTACGGGAATTCCGGCAATCGGCGGAGCTGGCGCTGCTGCCGGTGCTGCTGACCAATCAAAAGCCAAAGGAGCAATATGCTCCGCACGCGCTGACTGCGGTCTGTATCGGGCGCGGTGCCGTTCTGCCGCTCCTTGTGCTGCTCGGTACGATGCAGAACGGCAGACTGACAAACTGGCAGGGCAGTCCGTTTTTCTTGCTGCTCGCCCGTACCCCGCTCTCTGATGCCGTGCGGACAGACGGATTCTGGCTGCTGCTGGCAGTCGGCTGTGCCGTCCTCTGCGTGACCTTCCTTCTTCAGCAGGCGATTCCGCAGACGCGAACCCCGGCGCTTCCGCGCCTGTCTGTCCTGTTGATCTGCACCGGAGCAGCTGCCTGTTTCATCCGCACGGGCTATCGCGGCGAGGGACTCGGTATTGCAGCCGCAGTGACCGGCGCCGGTCTCCCGTATCTTCTGCTTGCCGTACAAGGCATATCGAACAAGCGTGCAGCATTTCGCCGCACGGAATGAGGTGACACATGAGAAAAAGCATTCTGATCTGTCTGCTGGGGACAATGCTCCTGACCGGCTGCACAGATATCCGCACGCGAAAATCGCCGGATGTGCTGGCGATTGACTCCGGAAACCCGGCGCGCACCGCCATGCACGCAACGCAGGACGACACGGTCATCACCGCTGTGCCTTCGCATCCGCTGCTGTTCCGTACTGCGCTGGAAAATGCCGCGGGTGCAGAGATCTCCGCGGGACACCTCTCCCTCCTTCTGCTGAACGGGAATCCTGCGGAGCTTCTGCCGGGGCTGCTGCAATCGCAGGAGATTGCCCCGACCTGCAAGGTGCTGTATGTGCGCAGCGACCCCTGCGGGCTGCTGGAATCCGGCGGGGCACCGACTGCGGGACAGCTGGACGCTGCCGTCTCGACCGGTCAGCTTCCGGTGCGTACTGCCGATCTCGTCTATGCAGACCTCAGCGGCGGCTCCGGCGTCAGTGCGCTGCCGGCATGGCAGCAGGACACGCTCACGCTTGCACTGTTCGATGCACAGGGAATCTGCTCGGTGCTGACGGAAACCGCCTGCCGCGGGCTTGCACTGCTCGGCGGAACCTATGACACATTTTCCTTCAATGCAGACAGTGCGCCCTGCACGGTACGCTCTGCCTCGCTTCGCATTTCAGCGAATTCTGTGCGCGGCAGACTGTGCTTCACGGTCAGCGGCAGCATCCGCACGGAAACTTCGCATCTGCCTGCCGCGGAGCTGCTTCTGACCGAAATGGTCTCCGAAGCACTGACGCAGACAGCGCAGGATGCCGGAGCCGATCTGCTGTTTCTCCGCGAAACCGCCCTTCGCTGCGGCATTTCCGATGCCAAGACCTGCACGCAGATGCAGTGGCGGGAGCTGCTGAAAGCTGCCTCATTCCGCGTTGATCTGCGCGTCTCTGTGTGAGTTTTGTGCAAATTCTCCAAAGCTGCTCCCTGTTCGGATGCAAATATTTTACACGCAAAAATGGGAAAAACCGCAAAAAACATATTGACGTTTTGCTGACTTCCGGATATACTATAAGCAATGTGACCCGCAGACTTTTCTGCATGGTGTACACAGAACATCACATACAGAAGGGAGCAGATTACATGGTCTTTGAAAAACTGAAGGAAATCATCCTCGATCAGCTCGATGTTGATGAGGACGAGGTCACCATGGACGCGGATTTCATCGACGATCTGCAGGCGGATTCGCTCGACATCACACTGCTGATGAAGACGATCTCCGAGGAATTCGACATTGCCGTCGAAGATGATACCGTGGACAAGATCAGCACCGTCGGCGATGCCGTCGAATTCATTGAGAGCTATATCAACGAGTAAAAAGCAAACCCGGATTCCTGAAGCGGAATCCGGGCATTTTTCTGTTATGAGGTTCTCAGCCCATGTAGGGGTTCTGCGGGGGCTGAAGCGGAGTCTGCGGCACAGGCGGGTTCGGACCGAACATCAGCAGAAGCTGCTCCTGCATTGCCGCGAGGATCTTCTCGATATTCTTACGGTTCTGTGAGGTTGCGGCAATTTCCGTGCCGAGCTTGCTCTTGCACATGATTTGCAGATTTGACTGCGTTTCATTGAGCGGGAAAATCTGCACGAACAGTGTCTCGCCCCATGTAAAGAACGACATGGATTTGGAGATCTGAATCGTCAGCAGCTGCGGGTTTGCGAGCGTCAGGGAAAAACCGGAGGTCACCTGTGCTGCGCCGCACATTGCCTGAAAGATCGCCCATGCGGGATAATTATAGAGCAGACTTTGCTGCTGCTGACGGTCGAACAATGCCATATTACACACTCCTTTTCCGCCGGAATACCGGTGGCTTTTCTTTTGCTTTATTATATCACAGCCTCCTCAATGTGTCAAGCACGGCGCGGTGTTATCATTATATCCCATAGAAAGCCACGCAGAATCGCACAATACAGCGCATCACGACCGATTTGTCCAGCGCAATCCGGTGCAATTTATTGTAACCCGGTTGACCGTTCGTTGTCCAAATCAGAACAGGGCAGATGAATATACCGTAAGGAAAATGCGATGGCGAACAGCAAGGTTGCCGACGGCTTTTTATATAATAAAATTACTATATACTGAAAAATAATTGTGTGGCTTCGGAAAATACATCTTGCAAATTCAGGTGTTTCGTGGTATAATAAAAAAGAGTATGTATGATCAGGTTTGATCTCTGCCGATTTAAGATTATTACTTAACAAATGGAAGAAGGGCAATATAAAGTATGCTGATCATAACCAGACAGGAAATTGGAGATACTGTGCGTTCAAAAATGCGTTCGGCAATGCCTGACAGGTTCTCCGGCAGCTGTCATATGTATCGGAATACGTCAGCATCCGGACGTGCGTCTCCTTTTGGAAAGTTTCGCAGTGAAAGAGATGATGATGATGGATACTGATAAAACCGAAAACACAGCCTCACAAGCAGAACCCGAGAAGAACGAAAAGTCTTCAGATTCTCAAGTAAAGCCAAAGAAAAAACGAACTGCGAAAAGCTACGCAATATCCTTCTTTATCAAGATATTCGTAACTGCACTTGTTCTGACAGTTGTGTTCAGGTTCATTGCAGGGATACACATCTGTCACACGAACTGTGCGTACCCGACGATCAGGGACGGCGAATTCTGCCTGACTTACCGGCTCGCCGATCTGAAACAGGGAACGATGATCGTTTATCGCCGTGACGGAGAGGTGAAATTCGGACGGATCATCGCATTCAGCGGGGATAAGGTTAATATTTTCAATGATTTTATTTCTGTCAATGACTATGGCATTTCCGAAAATGCAGTCTATCCCACATCGCCGGAAGGCTCGGCGATCAGCTACCCTTATCAGGTACCCGAAAACTGCGTATTTGTTCTGAATGATTTTCGCAGCGACATTTCCGATAGCAGGACCTACGGCGGAATACCGCTGGAAGATGTTGAAGGAGCCGTTGTGTTCACGATGCGAATGCGCGGTATTTAAGTCAAGATATATTCACAAGTTTAATTTTTTCGGGAGGATTATTATGAAAAAGTATAGACGACTTGCAAATTTGATTGCTTCCGCAGCCGTTATTGCATCTGTTGCCGCTGTGCCTATGAGCGCAAGTGCTGCCGGAACAACCTACAGCAGTACGCTTACAACAGAAAATGACAAGAAAGCCACAACGCTTGACAAGTATCTCGTGATGAAAGCGGATGCAAATGTTCCGAATGCACAGTTCACCTTCTCTGTTGCACCGGGTACTGTGATTGATGCTGATAAGACAAACGGCACGCTTGCTGTGCTTGCCGGAATCGGCACGCCTGTACTGTCAAACGGCGGCACTATGACATTCTCGACTGCTGATACGACAACAGCCGAGGCAGCTAAGGGCACCGATACACCTGTGTTTGTCACAGCGGATACATCTGACGAGAAGTATGTCAAAAAGACGCTGACACTCGATTTTTCCGGTGTCGCATTTACAGAACCGGGTGTCTACCGCTATCTGATCAC
>CAMNAY010000007.1 GCA_946531975.1 uncultured Ruminococcus sp.
GTCAGGGCATCAAGGGCGAGGAGCTGAATCTGCTGATCGGCTCGCGTCCGTTCCGGAGCGATGAGGGCAGCGATCTCGTCAAGCTGCGCATCATGCAGATCCTCAACGAAAAATACGGCATCACCGAGGCTGATTTCCTCTCGGCTGAGCTGGAGATCGTCCCCGCAGGAAAGTCCCGCGATCTGGGCTTTGACCGCAGCATGATCGGCGGCTACGGGCATGACGACCGCGTCTGCGCCTACCCCGCACTCGCTGCACTGCTCGATACCGAGCATCCGCAGCACACTGCCGTTGTCATTCTCACTGACAAGGAGGAGATCGGCAGCGAAGGCAATACCGGTCTCTGCTCTGCTTATTTCCACGACTTCATGAAGGATCTCTCCGCTGCATTCGGCACACAGGCGCACACCGTCTTTGCGCAGTCGCAGTGCCTCTCTGCCGATGTGACCGCAGCGCTTGACCCGACCTACTCCGATGTCAACGACCGCAAAAACTGCGCATACCTCAATTACGGCGTCTGCATGATGAAATTCACAGGCGCACGCGGCAAGAGCGGTTCTTCGGATGCGTCGGCGGAGTTTGTCGGCAAAATGCGGACGCTGTTTGACAATGCCGGCGTCATCTGGCAGACCGGCGAGCTTGGAAAGGTTGATGCAGGCGGCGGCGGTACTGTTGCGGCGTATCTTGCAAATCTCAACATCGACACCGTTGATCTCGGCGTGCCGGTGCTGTCGATGCACGCGCCGCTCGAAGTTGTCAGCAAGATTGACGTCTTTATGTGCTACGAAGCAATCCGCGCATTCAATGCGTCTTAACACACAGCAATAAAAAGGATCCCGAAAGCAGGAGCGAAACCTGTTTTCGGGATTTTTCTGCTCCCATTGCGCGTTTCTGCAAATAGGATTATAATAGAATCAGTTTTTTCTCTCTGCATGTAATCTGAAGCATAAAAATGTTGTCTTTCTTGGTGAAGCGCTTCACAAAGCTGACAGAAAGGAGGTGCGCAGATGCAGGACAATGATCTGATCGCGATGTACTTTGCACGGGATGAACGTGCTGCGGCGGAGAGTGACCGCAAATTCGGCGGCTACTGCTACACGGTCGCATATAACATCCTCGGCAATGCACAGGACGCGGAGGAATGCGTCAACGATACGCTGGTGCGGCTCTGGGAGAGCATCCCGCCGGCAAGACCGGACAATCTCTACGCCTACACCGCCGCAATCACGCGGAATCTCGCGAAAAACCGCCTGAAATCCAGTCAGGCGCAGCGGCGCGGCGGTACCGAAATCCCCGCTGTTCTCGATGAGCTGCGGGACTGCACCGATCCTGACACCGTGGAGCAGGAGCTCGACCGGCGGGCACTGGGCGATGCGCTGAACCGTTTTCTCGGCACGCTGAAGCCCGATCACCGCAAGATCTTTGTACAGCGGTACTGGTATCTGTGCCCTGTGGACGAGATCGCGGAGAATCTGGAGCTGACAAAATCCAAGGTCACTGTCACACTGATGCGCACCCGAAAAAAACTCGAAGCTTTCTTAAAGAAGGAGGGGTACTTATGAAGCCGGAGACATTATTTCAGATCATGGATGAAATTTCGCCGGACTATATCGCGGAAGCAAAACCGAAGAACACCCGCACACGCCCCGGACATGCACCTGCAAGGACACAGGCAAAGACTGCGGCGGAGGACGAGATCTTCGAGGTGCAGCAGCCTGTCATGCAGAAGCGGAGAAAGGATAACATCATGAAAAGCAGCATGATTCAGCGCTTCACGACCGGCATGGTTGCGGCGGCAGCGCTTGCCGTATTTGTCGGCGGCGGTGTATTCATCGCCAAGCAGCAGAAGGATAAAAGCGCAGTGACGAGCAGCACGCCTGCGTCCCAGATTGCGGAGCAGCGCCCCGAAAACTTCCTCGGCGGCACCGGTGCGGTTCACGCGATGCAGTCAGCCGAACGGGGCGGATTGGCCATGTATGACGATGAGAATTTCTATTTCGGCGGCCTGACCGTTCCGCGCAGCGGCGCACTTCAGGAGAATGTCACGATGCAGGCAGATCATCTGTCCGACATTCTCTGGGACGGCGACCGGTTCTACCGGAGGGACGGCGGAACGCTCAGTCTGCTGGATACGGACAGAACACAGACACCGTTCTTTGATGCATCTCAATGCAATCTGTCTGTCCCGTATCCGACCGACAGAAATCTGATCACTGCGATCTATCATCTCAGCGGTGACAACTATGTGATCGTTATGATTCCGCAGAAGCTTCAGGACGGTCAGGTCGAGGCAAGCTACGGCAT
The DNA here is from genome assembly GCA_946531975.1 of uncultured Ruminococcus sp. Taxonomy (GTDB): domain Bacteria; phylum Bacillota; class Clostridia; order Oscillospirales; family Ruminococcaceae; genus Firm-04. Next base: position 2,305 of record CAMNAY010000007.1, read on the forward strand.
GGCTGCCGTCTTCTACCGGGCAGACACCGGAAAGATTGAGATTCTCGATGATACCAATGCGATGCGGTGGGAGACTTTGCTCCGCGACGGAAACGGCGGATTCTATGTTCTTCCGGCGAATGATTCCGACGGTGAGACATGGGTGTATCATCTCATTGAGGAAGAAAAGTCGATGACATCCATTTACAGCCCCGCAGAAAAGCCGATCACACCGGGAAGCATGTATCTCACGCCCGACAACAAGACGCTGTATTACCGCCCGAAGGATTCGGATGAACTGCGGAAGGTCAGCACCTCCGAGCTGACGATCTGGCAAACCGGCAGCGTCGATACCGAAGCGGTGCTGGAGCATGTGCCGGCGGACGGCTGTCTGGCATATGACGGAACCCTTTTCGTGTTCAATCCGGAACGAACCCAGATTGAACGCACCGACCTTGAATGGAACACGCAGGAGCTGCTCTGGCGGGCAGCCGATGATGATAACATGCCTGAGACATTCCGTGCGGCGTTTGACGCTGACGGCATGCAGATGCTCGCAGTGGATGAGAATTATCTGTTCGTGCAGTTCGGCACTGATGCGCAGTTCGGTCTGCTTGACCGCAAGGCCCGCGAAATGCGCTATATCACGGTCACGGATACGCAGGAACAGACCGACGAGCCGCAGAATGCGGAGGGCACCGCGCCTCCGACCGCAGAAAGCAATATTTACGGCGGCGAGGGCGCGCTCCGCATCGTGAAGCCGCTCTGGAAGTACGGCGGACTGCTGCGCGATGACCGTTACTTCTACTACGGCGGCATGAAAATCAACGCAGACGGCCATGCCGAATACGGCGGCATCAGCGAATTGCCTACGGTATGGAACGGGCATCCTGTCATTACCGACAGCGAGCAGCTCTATACACAAGAGAACGGCAAAATCTGGTCGCTTGACGCTGCGGGCAATGAAACACTGTTCTATGAGGTGCCGGGCGTCTGGATGTACAATGGCGATCACAGCGGCTACCTTGAGGAGCATGTCAGCGATATCGAGGTTTCCGTTCTCCGGCATATCTATGACGATGTGTACGTGATCGCCGGCACTGCCCGCACAACGGACACCAATGAAGCCTGCAATTTCGCCTACTATATCAGGCACGCAAACTTTGAAGAAACCGGCAGCTCCGATGACTGCGGCTACTACTGCCTGCCGGAGCATCTTGTGACCATGCAGGACGTCAACCGCCTCGCAGACCTGATCCCTGCACCGGAGAAAAAGGGATTCTACTGCTATGAGGCGACCAAAGGACGCATTGTATTCGTGCCCTGCCACGAAGATGCCGACTGGAAGGTCAACCGCGTTGTCAGCCCGTATACCGATCAGATTCACGCGGATAGCTGGACGGTCAAGGACGGCACGCTCTATTACCTCAACAGCGAGGGCGAATTCTGCAAGCATGTGATCTCGGATGATGCTATCGTGTATCTGGATCCGAATACCGGCAGGGAGTATGACACTACCGATGCAGAATACGCAAAGAATGCGGAAAAGACCGTGCTTTCCGTTCCGCAGGGAACGCTCAACGCATTGTACTTCGGCGGCAATACCGTCTATGCGCGCCTGAACTTCGACACAGTCTGGGCAGCAGAACTCGACGAGCCGGAGCAGTGGACGGAGGTTTTCCGGAATCAGGACAACAACTCCGACAAAAAGGAGGTCGCGGCAATCACCGGCGGCGTTGCAGCGAATGACAGACTGCTGCTCATGGCTGTTGACGGTCAGGATCATCAGGTCTTCCTGCAAATCTTCCCGGATCGGCCCTATGCAACTGCCTTGACGACCTGAACTTTCGGAAATCCCCAAGGCTGCAATCAGACAATAAACAAAGGCTGCATAACACACTTGGGTTATGCAGCCTTTTTATATGCATTACAGGATCTCTGCGATCTCCAGGATCAGCCGCTCGGACTTCTCCCAGCCAAGGCACGGATCCGTGATCGACTTGCCGTAGCAGCCGCCGTCGATCTTCTGTGCGCCGTCCTCGATGTAGCTCTCGATCATGAAGCCCTTGACCAGCTTCTTGATCTCGTTGTTGTATTTGCGCATGTTCAGCACTTCCTTCACGATCCGCGGCTGCTCCAGCGGATTCTTGCCGGAGTTCGCGTGGTTCGTGTCGATGATCGCCGCAGGATTTGCGAACTCACCTGCTGCATACAGTGCAGCCAGATGTGTCAGATCCTCATAGTGGTAGTTCGGCATCGACTGACCGTGCTTGTTCATGTAGCCGCGCATGATCGCGTGTGCCAGCGGGTTGCCGGTCGAATGTGCCTCCCAGCCGCGGTAGATGAAGGTGTGACCGTGCTGTGCGGCGGTGATCGCGTTCATCATGACGGAGAGATCGCCTGCGGTCGGGTTCTTCATGCCGACCGGACCTGCGATGCCGCTTGCAACCAGTCTGTGCTCCTGATTCTCAACGGAACGCGCACCGACTGCCACATATGCAAGCAGGTCGTCCAGATACTTGTGATTCTCCGGATAGAGCATCTCATCCGCGCAGGAGAAGCCGGTTTCCTTCAGGGCGCGCATGTGCAGCTCTCTGGTTGCGATGATGCCCTTGAACATGTCCGGCTTTGCGTTCGGATCCGGCTGATGCAGCAGGCCCTTATAGCCGGCGCCCGTCGTGCGGGGCTTATTGGTGTAGATGCGCGGGATAATGAAGATCTCGTCCTTCACCTTTTCCTGCACCTCGCGCAGACGGGTGATGTAGTCGATGACGGCGTCGGGATTATCTGCCGAACAGGGGCCGATAATGAGGAGCAGACGGTCGTCCTTGCCCTCAAAAATGTTCTTGATCTCAATCGCGCGCTGCTCAACGATCTTTTCCATATCGGCGGTCACGGGATACATCTCCTTGACCTCCATCGGAATTGCCAGCTTGCGCTCAAAGCTCATGTTCATCATAATATGTATTCGCTCCTTTTTACTTTTCATCCGATTGATGCTGAATCATTCACTTGTCGAACCCTATTATACAACCTTTTTGTCAATTTGTCAACCATTTAACGCGCCAAAGTGATAAATTTTTATATGTAAACTAACTCGTATACGCCTTGAGGTATTCCATGACAAGGACGTAGTCTCCCTCATAGTTATACTCCTGAAGCACCGCAGCCTGTGTATCCCAGCCGACCTCCGCAATCTGCTCAGCGGTCTCCGTGAACGACTCCAGCGGGTGTGAATCCGCCTGATAGGCTTCATCCCGCTCCGCATAGCTGTTGTTCAGATCTGCCCACATCAGAGCATCCGGCATGACAATCTCCATTTCTGCGAGATAATCCGCCGCATCGAGCCCCTTCGCTTCACATTCTGCCTGCACCGCTTCATAAAACGGATCGGCAACCGTAAAGTACAGCTCAATCAGTGCTGCATAGCGCAGGAACGGATCGCTGCTGTTCCGCAGTGCCATATAGCTGAGGAAATTGGCTTCGCTCTCCTTGTAGTAGCCCTGATGGTGCGCGGATTCATGTGCGATCAGCACCGGTTCATACAGCCGTGTGAGATATTTGTTCTTCGTCAGCTCCATGGTCAGCGGATTGGTGTAGCCGCCGATGCGCATCCATTCCAGCACATCGGAAAACACTGACGGCTTGACCGGCGGATAATACCCCGCCAGCCGCGGATATTCCGCACTGAACGCCTGCATTGCCTGAAACACGCGCTGCTCCATATCTGCACGCGAAGGGTAGATCAGCCGGCTGTTCTCCCCGCGCTCGACCGCATATTCCGCAGTATTCAGCTCCTCCGTGATGCGGTTCAGCGCAGTACGCATTTCCTCAAGGGAATACTCCTGCTTCTGGACGGCATTCTGTCCCAGAACGCTCCCCCGCAGCGGAATCAGCCAGTTGAAGGTCTCCATGGTCAGCACACAGACAGCAAGCATCAGTGCCGACTTGAAATAGCCCGCCGTGAAACGCCGGTACTTCGGCTTTTTCCGCAGAAAGATCAGCAGGATCAGCAGAACCGGCATCATCACCCCTGCGAGAATCGCACCGATGATGAGCCAGTCTGTCAGATTGAACGGCAGCAGTGCCGTCACCCTGCCGATCCCGTCTGCAAGAAGCGGATAAATATGATCGGTATACCAGTCGCAGAACCCCTTGCTGAAGGCGGTCAGATTCAGAATCAGACTCACGCCTGTCAGCACAAGGATCACTGCCCAATACGGCTTGATTTTATGTTTCATAGGCACCCCTCCGCACGCACAAATTCTATCTCAAGTATAAACCCCGATGAAGATTTTGTCAAGCGGAAAACAATGCCGTTACTGCATTGCCTGTTTCATTTCTTTGACGAATGCGCCGACAGCCGGAGCAGCGTCTTTGCCGTGCTTGGCGATGAGCCTGACGATTGCAGAGCCGACGATCGCGCCGTCGGAAACAGCAGCCATTTTCGCAGCCTGCTCCGGCTTTGAGATGCCAAAGCCGATCGCACAGGGAACCGACGTATTTTCGCGGATCTTCGCTGTGATTGCTGCAATGTCCGTCTGAATCTCGCTGCGCATGCCGGTCACGCCGAGGCTCGACACGACATAGATAAAGCCCTCTGCATCCTTTGCGATCTGCGCGATGCGGTTCTCGGAGGTCGGTGCAATCAGCGAGATGAAATCGACGCCGTGCTTGCGGCAGACCGGTGCGAACTCGTCCTTTTCCTCATACGGAACATCCGGCAGAATGATGCCGTCGATGCCGCACTCTGCACACTTTGCCGCAAAGCGCTCAATGCCGTATGAGAACACGACATTTGCATAGGTCATGAACAGCAGCGGCACAGTCACATCGGCACGCAGCGCCTTGACAAAATCGAAGATCTTATCGGTCGTAATGCCGCCGGACAGTGCGCGGATATTTGCCTCCTGAATGACCGGACCCTCTGCGGTCGGGTCAGAGAACGGGATGCCCAGTTCGATCAGATCAGCACCGTTCGCTGCCATTTCGCGGACAATCTTCCCCGTCGTTTCGAGGTCGGGGTCGCCGCAGGTGATGAACGGAATGAACGCCTTGCCGTTCTTGAATGCGTCAGAAATCTTACTCATGGATATCCTCCCCTCTGTAACGTGCAATCGCTGCGCAGTCCTTGTCTCCTCTGCCGGAGATCGTGATGACGATGATCTTGTCCTTGTCCATATCCGGTGCAATCTTCAGCGCATGTGCAACCGCGTGTGCGGATTCAATCGCCGGAATGATGCCCTCGGTGCGGGAGAGATACTCGAACGCATTGACCGCTTCGTCATCTGTGACCGCGACATACTCCGCTCTGCCGATATCGTGCAGATGTGCGTGCTCCGGTCCGATGCCGGGATAATCCAGACCGGCCGAGATCGAATAGACCGGCGCGATCTGACCGTATTCATCCTGACAGAAGTACGACTTCATGCCGTGGAAGATGCCGAGCTTGCCGGTATTGATCGTTGCAGCAGTCTCGAAGGTGTCGATGCCTCTGCCGGCAGCTTCACAGCCGATCAGACGGACATCCTTGTCTTCGATGAAGTGATAGAAGGTGCCGATCGCATTCGAGCCGCCGCCGACACATGCCATGACGACGTCAGGGAGTCTGCCTTCCTTTTCCAGCATCTGTGCCTTGATCTCCTTGGAAATCACCGCCTGAAAATCGCGGACAATCGTCGGAAACGGATGCGGACCCATGACCGAGCCAAGGCAGTAGTGCGTATCGTCGATGCGGTTCGTCCACTCGCGCATCGCCTCGGAAACGGCATCCTTCAGCGTTGCGGTTCCGGTCGTCACCGGAATGACCTCCGCGCCGAGCAGCCGCATGCGGTAGACGTTAAGTGCCTGACGCTTGGTGTCCTCCTCGCCCATAAACACGACGCACTCCATGCCCATGAGTGCGGCAGCGGTCGCGGTCGCGACACCGTGCTGACCTGCGCCGGTCTCCGCGATGAGCCGCGTCTTGCCCATTTTCTTTGCGAGAAGTGCCTGTCCCAGCACATTGTTGATCTTGTGCGCGCCGGTGTGGTTGAGGTCCTCGCGCTTAAGGTAGATCTTTGCGCCGCCGAGTTCTCTGGTGAGCTTTTCAGCGTAATAAAGCCGCGAGGGGCGGTTCGCATATTCATTGAACAGCGTCTCCAGCTCCGCATTGAACTGCGGGTCATTTTTATAGTGGTTGTACGCCGCTTCCAGCTCGATCACTGCATTCATCAGTGTTTCGGGGATATACTGTCCGCCGTGAATGCCGAAGCGTCCTGCCTGATTGGTCATAATAACGTCCTCCTTGATTGTAAGATTTCTGAATCGGTCTGCGGGGTGCAGCGCGCAGACAAACCGCGGTCAGTCTGCTTTCCGCACGGTCTCCGCAAACGCCTGCATCTTCTCTGCATCCTTGCGCCCGTCCGTCTCGACGCCGCTGCTGACATCGACGCCGTACGGATGCAGCCGCGATACCGCCTGTGCCGCATTCTCCGGCGTCAGACCGCCCGCGAGAAAATACGGGCGGGAAAAGCCCTGAAGCAGCGCATGGTCAAAACCCTCGCCTGTCCCGCCGATGCCGCTGTCCAGCAGCACAATGTCCGCATCGGACTCCTCTGCCGCATGCAGATCTGCCGCACTGCGAATGCTGTACGCCTTGATGACCGGCAGTGTGCAGACTTTCCGCAGATTCAGCAGATATGCCGCGTCCTCCTGTCCGTGCAGCTGCACCATCTGGATGATGCCCTTTTCCGCGAGCGCCGAGATTTCCTTCACCTGCGCGTTCACGAACACCCCGACCAGCGGGATACGTGCATCGAGCGTTTTGCGGATCGCCCGCGCCGTTTCCTGCGTCACGCAGCGCCGCCTGCCCTGCGCAAATACCGTGCCGGCAAGATCCGGCTGCACTGCGTTTGCATATTCTGCGTCCTGCACGGACATCAGCCCGCAGATCTTGATTTTTGTCATTGTGTCTCACCCTTCAGATATTGAATCATTTGCCGTTTATCCGCCGCACGCATCAGTGTTTCACCGATCAGCACGGCATTTGCCTGCGCATCGCGGGCATTCTGAATGTCCGCCGGTGTCTGCATGCCGCTCTCAACCACGAACAGCGTCTCCGCCGGCGCATACTGCCGCAGCCGTGCCGCGTGTCCCGCATCAACCGAAAAGTCTTTGAGATTGCGGTTGTTGACGCCGATGATGCGGGCGCCGGTCTCCGCCGCCGTTTCGATCTCGCGCTCGTCATGTGCCTCAACCAGCGCCGAAAGCCCCAGCGAATCCGCAATCTCACGGAATTCGAGCAGTTGTCCGCGGTCAAGGATTGCACAGATCAGCAGCACCGCCGATGCACCGAGCAGCTTCGCTTCATAGATCATGTACGGATCCACGGTGAAGTCCTTGCGCAGACACGGAATCTGCACCGCAGACGCAATCTGCTGCAAATAGCGGTCGCAGCCGAGAAACCACTTCGGCTCGGTCAGGACGCTGATGCAGTCCGCGCCTGCCGCTTCGTAGTCCTTTGCGATTTGCAGATACGGGAAATCCGGCGCGATCAGCCCTTTTGAGGGTGACGCCTTCTTGCACTCGCAGATGAACGCAATGTCGTCCTTCTTCAGCGCATGCTCAAAGCCAAAGCTGCCTTTTTGCATCAGCTCGGCATCTGCGCGGATGGATTGCAGCGGGCGCTTCCGTCTGGCATTGGCGGTACGCTCGGCTGCAAATGCCGCAAGCTCATCTAAGATCGTCCGCATTGCGCTCACCGGTTCGAGGCTTCGATGAAGGCATCGAGCTGTGCAACCGCCTTACCGCTGTCGATCAGCTCAGCGGCAAGCTGCACGCCCTCTTTCATATTCTGCGCCTTGCCTGCGATAAACAGCGCCGCGCCGGCATTCAGCAGAACGGCATTGCGCTTTGCACCCTGCTCCTCGCCGGAGAGAATCGCCCGTGTAATCGCGGCATTCTCCGCCGGTGTGCCGCCGACCAGCTCCGATTTGTCGCAGCGCTCGAAGCCGAAGTCCTCCGGCGCGACCGTATAGGTCTTGGTATCGCCCTCGAAGAATTCACAGATCATGGTATCGGAGCTGAGCGAGATCTCGTCGAGCTTATCCATGCCGTAGACGACCATGCCGCGGCGGACGCCCAGCCGGATCAGCACCTCTGCAATCGGCTCGACCAGCGAGGAATCGTAAACGCCGATGACCGTGCGCTTCGCATTCGCAGGATTGGTCAGCGGTCCGAGGATGTTGAACACAGTGCGGACGCCCAGCTCTCTGCGGATCGCGCCGACATATTTCATCGAGGTGTGGTAGGTCTGCGCGAAACAGAAGCACATGCCGACCTCATCGAGCATCGAGGATGCCTTTTCCGGTCCCTGCTGGATGTTCACACCCAGCGCCTCAAGGCAGTCTGCCGTTCCGCACTTCGACGATGCGGCACGGTTTCCGTGCTTGGCGACCTTCGCACCGCCTGCTGCCGCGATGATCGCAGCGGTTGTCGAAATATTGAAGCTGTTTGCATTGTCGCCGCCCGTGCCGACGATCTCCAGCACATCGTAATTGTGATCGACATGCAGCGCATGCTCCCGCATCGCCGCAGCACATCCGGTAATCTCGTCGATCGTCTCCGCCTTGGTGCTTTTGGTCGAAAGTGCCGCTAAAAATGCAGCATTCTGGGTCGGGGTCGTTTCGCCGTTCATGATCTCGTTCATCACGGCGTAGGCTTCTTCATAGGACAGATCCTTCTTGTCCACGATTTTCTTGATTGCTTCTGCGATCATCACAGATTCCTCCTTCGGGGCATTGCCCGCTTCTTTTTTTGCAACAGTTTCTGCATTCACCTTGTCATTGGAATGCGCTTCTTCTTTGATGCTGTCGGAATCATGGATGACTGTACCGTTTGTATATGCAAGGAAGTTTCTGAGCATCTGTTTGCCGTCCGGCGTGAGGATGGATTCGGGATGAAACTGCACGCCGAACACGGGATGCGTTCTGTGCTGCACTGCCATGATCTCACCGTCCGCGGTCTGCGCAGTAATGCGCAGGCAGTCCGGCATCGCCGTGTCATCGGCGGCGAGGGAGTGATACCGGGCGACCTTCACATGCTGCGGCATACCGGAAAAGAGGGGGCAGTCCTGCTGCACCGTGACTTCCGACTGCTTGCCGTGCATGAGCTGCTTTGCGTGGATAATCGGTGCGCCGTATGCAGCACAGATCGCCTGATGTCCCAGACAGACGCCGAGAATCGGAATCTCTCCGCCGAGCCGCTGCACCGTTTCGATGATGACGCCCGCGTCCTCAGGACGTCCCGGTCCCGGCGAAAGGATGATGTGGCTGGGCTTCAGCGCCGCGATCTCATCGACGGTCATTGCATCATTACGGATAACCTTGATCTCCTGCGCCAGCTCTCCGAGATACTGGTACAGATTATACGAAAAGCTGTCGTAATTATCAATCAGCAGAATCATCGTTCAGCACCTCGCTTTCCTTCAGTGCGCGGACAACAGCCGCAGCCTTGTTGATGCACTCCTGATATTCATTTTCGGGAACGGAATCCGCGACGATGCCCGCGCCGCTCCGCACGAAAACCTTGCCGTTCTTGCGGTATGCGATGCGGATCGCGATGCAGGTGTCGAGATCGCCCTGAAAGGAGAGGTAGCCGATTGCGCCGCCGTAGATGCCGCGTTTGGCGCGTTCGAGCTCGCCGATGAGCTGACATGCACGGATCTTCGGTGCGCCGGAGAGCGTACCCGCCGGCAGAACTGCATTCACCGCGTCCAGCGCATCGCAGTCCTCACGGATCTCGCCGCGCACGGCCGAACCGATGTGCATGACATGCGAATAGCGCTCGATCGAGTGATATTTCTCGACGGAGACAGACCCGAAGCGGCTGATGCGTCCCAGATCGTTCCGTCCCAGATCAACCAGCATGTTATGCTCGGCAAGCTCCTTCTCATCTGCGAGGAGATCCGCTTCAAGCGCCCTGTCCTCCTCCTCGGTCTTACCGCGGGGACGGGTTCCTGCAAGCGGGAAGGTGTGCAGCACGCCGTCCTCAAGCTTCACCAGCGTTTCCGGCGATGCACCGGCAACCTCGACATCCGTGCCGGAGAAATAGAACATATACGGCGAAGGATTCAGCGTCCGCAGTACGCGGTAGGTGTTCAGCAGCGAGCCCTCAAACGGCGCGCTGAACCGGTTGGAAAGCACAATCTGGAAGATATCGCCGTCATGAATGTACTGCTTGGCGCGGTTGACCATATCGCAGTAGGCATCGCGGTCAAAGAGCGGGGTCAGCTCACCGGTCATGCGGCTGACGGGTTCGGTGTGGGGCGTTCCGTTTTTCAGCAGCGCCGCCATTTGCTTCAGCTCCAGCACAGCGCGGTGATAGCCGGTTGCGCCGTCGGTGAGCTTCATGTTCGCGATCAGAATGATCTTCTGCCGGAAGTGATCGAACGCGATCACCTTGTCAAAGAGCATCAGGTCGAGGTCGCGGAACTGGTCGGGATCTTCGGCTGCGGTGCGGGTTGTCGGCTCCTGATACGCGAGATAATCGTAGGAGAAATAGCCGACCAGACCGCCGGTGAAGGGCGGAAGTCCCGCCAGCTTCGGGCTGCGGTACTTCGCAAGGATCTGCCGCAGATATGCCGCAGGATCATCCGTTCGGATCGTAAGATCGCCCATTTTCAGTGTGCCGTCCAGGCAGCTGATCTCGGACTTGGGATCGTAGCCGAGAAATGTATACCGGCTGTGCGATTCCCGCGAGGTAACGGATTCGAGCAGATAGGTATGCGCGGAAACATGCTTCAGGATGCGCAGCACTCCGATCGGTGTAAACGCATCGCTGAGCAGCTCGCAGCTCACCGGCAGAATATCATATTCTCCGGCTTCCGCATACCGCATCGCCTCCTGAAGGGTCGGTGTGGTCATCATAGCAAATGCCTCTCTTTCCTTGCGGGAGCGGCATAAGAAAAAACCCGCCCCCGACTGTTGCAGAATCTGAACAGTCAAGGACGAGTCTGTGTTTCACAATACTCGCGGTGCCACCTTGATTCGCTACGGTTCCGCCAAAGCGAACCGTAACGCACTTTTACAGGATACCAGCATATCCCTGACAACTGACGTATGTCTGCACGTCGCAGTTTTACCGGCATCTGCCGACTGCGCCCTCGGCGGGCCATTTGCGGCTGTGTATCCCGTTCGGCTCTCAGCAATCCCGAACTCTCTGTGGGGGCATCAACGGCTTTATCTCCGCTTCATCGGTTTCTCATGATAGATTTATTTTAGCGTAATTCTTTTTATTTGTCAAGCAGTTTCACAAATATTTTTTATTTAACAAGAAACGCTCCGGCTGCGAGCAGCAATCCGAGCACCAGGCAGATCAGCAGTACGAGCCGGAACGCGGCGGATCCTGCCGCCTGACGCTGTTCCTGCTGCTGAACAGAATTGCCCGCAGGCTCCGGCTCTTTGAAAGGCTCCGGCATCTTCCCGCTGAGCGGCAGCGCATGCAGCAAGCCGCCGCACACCCTGCAAAACTTCCCGTCAGGAGATTCTCTCCGGCAGCGGCAGCACAGCATTTTCTTCTCCGTGCTCATGCCGCCGGATCTCCGGACGCAATCAGGAACCAGTACATGGTACCGTCCGAGCGAATCATCATCGCCGCGCCGAACGACCGGATCCAGTCGGCAGTCAGCATCGTCTCCTCCTCCGAACGGAATCTCTGCTTGGTCATCCGGTCGTTCCGCATTTCATCCAGCACACCTTCTGAAAGCAGCGCTGTATGGAACAGATACATATAGCAGTCGTTTTTCAGATTTCCTGCGCCTTCTGTTTTCTTCGCCCGATCGAACATTTCCTCTGTGACATACAGTTTGCCGGTCATGGAGCCCGCGAGCCGCCGCAGCATCTGCGAGGATTCCAGCGGCTTCAGACCGTTGGCTTTCCGCTCCTCATTGATCAGAGCGAGCAGCTTCTCACACTCCTCCGCGGAGCGCTCCGTCACCGCAGTCATCTGAATCGTGATATAGTCACTGTACACAAAACCGTCCGCAGACAGATAGCCGTTCAGCTCAGGGATTCCTGATGTAATGAGCTGCACCATCGACTGCCAGTCTTCGGGCGTATTCATCGCCTTCAGCGCAGACTTCACCTTCGCATCCGTTTTCCGGAACAGCTCCGGATACCAGTCAATGCAGTCGTGTGCGAGATGCAGTGCGCCTTTTCCGTTTCCGTCGTCAAATACATGCACACGATCCAGCTGGATATCGACCATCCGGTCCGCGCATTCCCGCTTCATCTCTGTCATATTCGTTCGTTCCTGCACGGTAAATGCGCTCCATGTCTCTGATGTTTCAAAGGACTGGATCCGGTGCAGGGCGCCTTCATAATCCCCGGCATTCATCAGCAGATCGACCTCACGCTTTGCGCTGGTTGTCTGATGATCCGATCTGATCCCGTTCAGGATGCTCTCCACCTGATCGGCAGTCTGATTCTCAGAAACAGACGCGAGCTTTTGCAGCTTCTTCTCTGCCTCATCGTAGCGCATCGCACCGTTTTTATAGTCGGCGCGGTACTGCTCTGCCAGATGCAGGGTTTCCTTGATGACACTCTTGTTCTCTCTGCCCGGACTGAACCAGTCGAGGAGAGTGACCGCCTTGCTGTCGTCGCCCTTCCGCAGATAATACGCAGCAGCCTCACCGCTCAGCAGGAAATATCCGGCGGAACCGATCACTGCAAGAAAGAACACGACCAGTGAGATCAGAATCGCAGTCTTTGCGCTGCGTTTTTTCCTTTTTGGCAGCATCATGTTGCAGCGCGGGCAGCGCAGCATACCGTTCCGGATCGTTTTCCGGCATTTCGGACATTTCATGTACATCGTCTCCTTTTCGGGATGATAATTGACATGTGAAAAAGCCCGAAGCAGTCTCATTTCTATCCAAATGACAGACCGCTTCGGGCATACTCTGCGATCAGGAAAGTGCCGGACGGATATTTCCGTTAAGCAGATTATTCATCTGCGTCAGTGTCATATCCTGCGCACGTCTGACCCAGTCCGAATAGTAATCCTGATACCAGTAATTCCGCACGAGATCCGTGCCGAACCGGAAGCTGTCGGCTTTCATATCCGACGCCGGAGTCATCAGGAGCTGATACAGCATATTTTCGATATTGACCTTCAGGGCATTCTGCTCATTCGGGTCGAGCTTTGCAAAGGCACCGGTTCCGCTGATATTGGTCGTCAGCACAGCGCCGAACCTGACGATGATCGTCGCATCGCCTGCTTCGCTGGAGCCGTCTGTGCCGTTTCTGGTAAAGTTGATGCGGGCACCGACCTGTGACAGACCGAGGCTGTGATTCGAGGGATCCGCCCACTGGTAGCCCAGCGTAGGATCCTCACCGAACAGAACCGAATTCGTCACGCTGACCGAATAGGTAATCGGTGCAGGCGTCGTCGAGGCAGAGGTCTCGGAGGAGGATGCTTCCGTCGTGGCTTCCGTTTCCGTCACGGTCTCAGTGGTTGTCTCCTCGGTGGTGGTTGTTTCCGTCTCAGTTGTGGTTTCCTCTGTGGTGGTAGATTCCGGCTGCGAGGTTTCTGTCGTGGTCGTCGCCGTGACTTCCTCCTCGCCGGAATTCTCCGCTGTACTGATCACAGAGCTGTTGTCCTTGATCTGATCCTTATCCTTGTGGAGCTTCATGAAGATCACAGCACCGCCTGCAAGCACAAGCACTGCGGCAATCGCTGCGATGATCTTCGGCAGCTTGCCCGAAGACTCAGGCTCTGTGACAACCGGCGGTGCAGGCGGCACAGGCTTGCTCACGGGCGTCGGTGCCGGACGTTCCGCATAGCGCGGATCGGGTCTGGGCACCGGTGCGGGAGGCGGAGCGACCGGAACCGGCGCAGGCTGCGAATAAGCAGCGGCAGCCTTCGGCGGGGTCTTCTCCTTGCTCTTCATCTCGTCCTGCCCCCAGATCATGCCGCTGAAGTCCTCCTTTGCGGGGGGCTCAGGCGCGGTGAACGGCTCTGCGGCAGAGGGCTTCGAGAATGCCAGCGAAGGCACAGCAGAGGAAGCGATCGCGGCACGCTCCAGATCGGAGCGCGGAATGAACGAGTCCAGTATTTCACGCACTTCAGAAGGCAGTGTCTGTTCAAAGCTGTTGCGCCGCATGCTCGACGCACGCTTTGCAGATATTTCCTTATTCTCCATGTGCCTTTACCTCGCGATAATAATAATTCCGATCACATTGACGGCAAGCAGCGCGACATTGGCGATGATCAGGCCGTTGCGCATGCGCTTTCTCTTGCGCCGGATCTCTTCGGACTCCGCAGACATCCCGTAGGAGCTGCTGCTCATTGCGGCAGGCGGCTGCACGGGAGCCGGTGCGGGAGCGGCGGGTGCAGGTGCAGGTGCGGGTGCAGCGGGCTGCGGGGGCTCCTGCCGGCTGGCTGCTGCTGCGGTCTGGGGCGTCGGAATCCCTGCGAGCTTTGCCGCGGGATTGATGCCCGGCGCACCCTGTCCGGCGGGTCTCTGCGCGCCGCAGATTGAGCAGCTTCCGGAGGAATACGGATTCAGCGTTTCACAGGTCGCGCAGACCCACATATGCTGTGCGCCGCAGCTGCAAACGGACACGGTATCCGAATTGCCGCGTTTACATTTCGTACAAATCCACATACTCTAAACACCTCACCATAAATCATCATCCGTTGCATTGAGGAAGCCGCGCTGTGCAGGCTCAGCCGGTGCTGCGGGGGCGGGTTCCGTCTCTGCGGATTCCGCTGCTGCCGCGGGCTGCTCCGGCTCTGCGGGGCAGGCTTCCGGCACAGGTGCGGGCGGATTGGCTGCTTCCTCCTCCTGCCGTTTGCCGTCCAGACGCACCAGTTCATCAAAGACCTGCTGCATCGACAGCCGGTCCTTCGGATCCTTTTGCAGCATTCCTTCCAGCAATGCGCGGTAATCATCCGGCAGTGTCGGCTCCAGCACCGGCGGATCTCCGCTCAGCACTGCCTCATAGATGTAGTCATATTCCGGCTTGATCTGCGGCATTTTTCCGGTCAGAACCTGATGGAAGATGATGCCCATGGCGAAGACATCGACCTTCGGCGTCAGCTCTGCGGGCTGACGGATGATATACAGCAGCGTTTCCGGCGCATAATACACCGTATCGCCCTGCACCTCATCCGGCTCCGGCGGCATATCCGCCAGATAGCTCGCGTCGAAGTCGATGATCTTCATGGTAAAGAAGCCGCCGTTTGTCTGTTTGATGAGCAGATTGTCGGGCTTGACATCGGCATGAACGATATTCCGTTCCGCCAGCTTTGCGAAGCTGTTTGCAAGCACCTTCATGACGATCAGCTTATGCGCCATATCAAACCGGTTCAGGACCGCGAAATCCATCGCGCTCTCAGAAACCTTCTGCGTTACAAGATAGAAGCGGCTTTCGTATTTGAAAAAGGAGATCGGGACGACCAGATTGCCGGTCTGTGCCTGAACGATCGTATTATAGATTCTGCTCTTGGCTTCAAACCAGCGGATGCATTCGTCGATCCGGCGTTCGCGCATGACCGCGCTCAGCTCCACGCTGTCGTCCGGATACACCGGAGACAGGAATTCCTTGATAAAGAACTCGGTATCGCCCTTCCAGCAGAAGCCCCACTTGGAGAAACCGCTTTTATTGCTGGTCAGAGGCGCCTTGAGTGTATATTCACCGATATCATACGGCTGAAATTCCGCAGGGGATCTGTCCTCATTGGAATGGTCAACACTCAGCCTTTTATCCATTACCAAAGCCATTTTCTATCACTCACCGTCTTTTCTGTACGTATTTTCTGTAATAGGAGGGCTTGAATTTCTGCCAGAGTGCCTCTGCCTTCGATTCGTCCTCCTCATTTGCCAGCGGCTTGATGAACATGGTATTATGCATGCCGTACAGCTTCATGAACAGCCGTTTGCAGTTCTCGAAATCGCCGCAGCCGTAGATTGCGATTGTAATGGCGCAGTCATCGCCCGCGCACTTATCCAACTCCGAGATCAGGCTCTGCTCCCACATTTTGACATTGGTGGAGCGCATCAGCGAATTGAGAATCAGATGCTGGAAATGCATCGGTGTCCGCAGGTAGCCGAAGCAGCCGTCCGTTGCGGTGATGAGCATGGTCGGGCGGCACTTCTCCGGTGTCTCCCCGATCACGCTCTCCAGCTTCAGTGCCTTTTCATGGACAATGAATGCTCTGTCCGCATTGATGACATTGGAAAGGCGCGCATCGTTATGCAGATTGGAATATGCATCCTCATCCGATTCAAGGTCATCCTCCGTAATCTGGCAGATGCCCTCCTGATCCATCACGAAGCCTCTGGAATCGCCTGCCCAGAGATATTCGCAGTACAG
>CAMNAY010000008.1 GCA_946531975.1 uncultured Ruminococcus sp.
GCACCGAGCAAAGCAAGAAGGATTATCCGGAGCGGCCCGCATTTGAGGAATACGATGAGCTGCTGGCTGCGATCAAGGGCGCCATGGCAGACTGAGTGTTCCCGCGTTTCCGATCAATTCTATGATGCAAAGAGCCGCCTGATTCCTTCAGGCGGCTCTTTTGTATTGTCTTCGGGTCACTTTCTCCGGACCGTCCGCAGCTTTGTGTAAAGCTCTGTACGGAGCGGCTCCGGTGTGCCGAGCAGGTCAAAAATCTTCTGAAGCGGATCCTGCGCGGTATACTCGTAGGTCGAGAGGATCAGCGTCCACGGCATTTCATGGGCATCCATGAAATCGTGAAGAATCTTCTGAAGCGCATCGTCCTCATAGATCTCCTTGACCGGTGTTGCCGGACCGCAGGTATACGGCGATTCCGCGTCAGCATAGACCGATGCAAAGACCGGCACATCCTCCGCAGAGAAGCCCGCACCGATGAGATATTCGCCCTCCTCCATCGTCCATGCGTGCAGGTTCGGGTCATAGCTCTCAAAGGCATGGCGGCTAAGGGTAAAGGTCAGCTGACGCTCCTCTCCCGCATCCAGCAGCACCTTCTGAAACGCCTTCAGCTCACGCAGCGGCTTGGTCAGATGCGAGACCGGATCCTGCACATAAAGCTGCACGACCGTCTTTCCTGCGCGGGAACCGGTATTTTTCACCGTCACCGTCACCTGAAGCGTATCGCGGAAGGTTTCGCGGTCAGTTCTGACTGACAGCAGCTCAAAATCCGTATAGGACAGACCGAAGCCGAAGGGGTACAGGCAGGGTCTTTCCAGCGTCGTGTACCAGCGGTATCCGACGAAGATGCCCTCGCCGTAGGTCACCTGCATGCCGTCACCGGGGAAATTCAGAGCCGTCGGCATTTCGCGGTCATTGCGCGGGAAGGTCAGCGGCAGGTGTCCGGAGGGATTCCCCGCGCCGCAGAGGATATCCGCGAGCGCCTTTGCACCCTGCATGCCCGGCAGGAAGCAGCAGAAAACTGCATCGAATTCCTGCTCCAGTCCGCAGAGATCGACCGGCGCGCTGACATTGAGAATCAGGATTCTGCGCATTTTCCGCTGTCCGGCATTCCGGAGCAGGCTGCGCATTTCCCCGTATTCTTCGGGACTGACGGCGAGTGTTTTCCGGTCATTGCCCTCTCTGCCCGCGACGCTGTACACATAGATCACGGTGTCGGCGCCGTCAAAGCTGCCGGTCTGCGCTGCCTGAAATTTCGATTTCAGTGCGGAAAGGAACGAGACATTTCTGTCGGTGTGGATGCCCGCACTGCCCTCGCCGCAGGTCAGCAGATACTCACAGAACGGACCGTTGAGCGAGATCTTCGCATTGGCAGGCAGCGGACAGCATCCGTTTTCGTTTTTGAGCATGACAATGCCCTCAGCCGCCGCATCATATGCCGCCTGATCTGTCATTGCAAGGTCGATGTGACCGGTCGGCGGGAGTGCATACTTCTTCGCCAGTGCGACCGCACGGTCAGAGGCAGTCTCCAGCTTCTGCGGGTCGAGCGAGCCGTCCGCGAGTGCTGCACGCAGCGCATCGGGCGCGACCGGACCGGGCATGTTGACATCCGTTCCGGCATTCAGTGCAGGCGCGGGGTGATATACGGCGCCCCAGTCGGACATGACAAGCCCCGTGAAGCCCCATTCGCCGCGCAGCAGATCGGTCAGCAGATACGTATTTTCCGTACACGGCACGCCGTTGATCTGGTTATATGCAGCCATGACCGTTGCACAGCCTGCTTCGACACATGCCTTGAAGCCGGGATAATAGATCTCCTGCAATGCGCGTTCGGAGATTGTTTCGTTGATATTGAGGCGGTTGGTCTCCTGATTATTCGCAGCGAAGTGCTTGACATTGGCTGCAACGCCCTCCGCTTCGACGCCGCGCACGAGTGCCGGCGCGAGCTGCGTCACGAGATAAGGGTCCTCGGAGTAGCCCTCGAAGGCTCTGCCTCCGCGGGGATCGCGGTGAATGTTGACATTCGGGGTGCCGAGCAGCACATGCACGCCGTAGGCACGGGCTTCATGTCCCAGTGCATGACCGACCGCACCGACTGTATCCGCATCCCATGTCGCACCGAGCAGCATGCCCGGAGGATAGCAGCCCGGTGCAGTGCAGTCGGGAATGCGCTCCTTCACCCGCTCGCGGATCCACGCGTACATCTCACGCGCTTCCTCTGAGCCGAGCTTTTCCGGTTCATAGTAATGCGCCAGCACATCGCGGAGCGCCGCACCGCCGTTGCCTTCTTTTTTGTGATAGGTCAGAAAATCGCCGAACAGCTGCTCGAAATTCAAGCCTGTACCGCCGTCAAGCATCTGCACACGGGGGACATCCTTCTCCGGAATTTCTCCCATCGCGAAGAAGGACTGCCCGTTTACAATATAGATCTGTTCTTCTTTTGTCAGTCCGGACAATTCGGACACCTCTTTCCTCTTAATCCTTCATATTCCGCGCTGCTTCATAGCTGCACAGGGCATCGAGAAGCGTCTGCGGGGAAAGCACCCATGCCGCACGGACATTCCGCGGATCGAGAATGCGGTAGTGGGATTTCAGACCGGCAGTCCGCTGCTGCTGAAGCCGCCAGCCGTCCACTTCAAAGATATTGTCATACCAGACATTGCCGCCGAGTGTCGGCATTTTGACATTCGGTGCAAGGCGGCTGCCGAAGCCCTGAATGAAATCGGAGAGTGCCGCACCGCTCGGAAACAGCTTTGCCATTTTCTGAATGAGGAGCTTGTTCATTTCCTCCTTGGTCTGCGGATGCGGAATAAAGCCTGAGAGCGCAGCCTGTGCGTCTTTGTAGCCCTGATCCATATGCGACATGATCTTGTCATGTGCGAAATTCAGCGTGCCGGTCAGCAGATTGCCGAGATTCTTCTGCGGCATAATGACGGTCACGTCTGCATCGGGATACTCCGCGACCGGATCGAGCGGGAGCTGCGGCTTCAGCGCGATCAGCATAATCTGTCTGTGTCCCTGATGATACACCGGCGAAAGGCAGACATTGCCCTGCGGAATCGAGCCGCAGTCGAGGTACTCCGCACCGAGATAATGCTCCGGCGCATAGATATGCGGCATTGCGGAAGAAGCGAGCAGAAGTGTCCGGATGCTTGCGGGCGTCAGACCGTTCAGCTCGAAGAAGACCGGTTCTCCGGTTTCCATATGCTTCACGCTGACATGCACGCGGATTTTGGAATCGCTGATGCGTTCCAGCGGCAGTTGATCAATAATACGGATCAGACCGTCACGCGAGAAGAATGCACCGTCCACGCCGGGGGCGAGCAGGTCAGCAGGCTTGATGGATTCCCAAACCTGCTTTGCATAGTTCAGATCGCCCAGTGCAAAGAGTGCTGCATTCAGTGCGCCGACCGAGCAGCCCGCAGCAGCCTGCACATCGCTGAGCAGACCTGCTTCTTCCAGTGCCTGCCATGCACCGATCTGGAAAGCGCCTTTTGCGCCGCCTCCGCCGAGGCAGAGTGCGGTCGGTTTGATTTTCGTTTCGTTTGCCATAAGATCCTCCCTTTGGGCAGAAGTGCGGCGGTATCCGAATCCGCCTGTCATTCCGGATATATTTATTATACATAATGCGGGCGGTTTTGTCAATCATGAAAAATCACAAAGTTCACCGCGCCGCTGAGACAGAAGTTTTCATCCGCAGGATTTCGGATGCACGGTCAGAAGTTCAGCGGCGGTTTGCTTGACAGGGCGGAGATCCCGTGCTATAATTGTTACAGACAAAATCGAAATATATGAAGGAGTGTTTTATGGGAGATCATTTTTTTGCATATGTGCTGGTGATCTTTTTCGGAGTGTGCGGGATACGGGTGCTGACAATCGGCATTTCAGGATTTTTGCTGTATCATAAAAAAGTGCAGGCAACAGCCAAAAGCGGTGAAAAATACGAACGCCATCCCCATAAACATATCGGAAAACACGGGGCGCGCCCAAAAGAGGACATCGGCACAACAAAAGCTGTCTTTACCTATGAAGAAAACGGCAAACAGATCAAGGCGACCGCAGTGAATCTTGTGGGCAATGATAACACGACTGTGGTCACCGGCGCCGCCTATACAATCAAGGTGTCACCCTTTGATCCGCATAAGTGCTATCTGCCTGCTTTACAGATTTACCGAGGTTACAGTTTCATCGCAAAAATATTCATCTTTGTTTTCAGATTACTGCCAAGGCTCGGCGGTCTTATGTTTATCGGAATCGCCTGGATTACTTACACCAATTTCATTCGGGAGTGACAGACCGCCGGAATTCAGATACATATACGCTTTCTCCGATGCTCTGCCCCCCTTGAAGACGGGTCAAAACAATGCCCCTGAGTGCTTTTGCAGTACTCAGGGGCATTGTTCTGCGTATCTGACGGAATCCGCTGCGGCTTTTTACCACATCGTGTCGCCTTCGTCATCGTACTTTCGCTCGGCTGCATCAAAGAAAAAGCGTTCCATTTCCGCGCGCATCTGCCCGATGCGGTTCCGTGTTTCCTTGACCAGCGCATTCATATCTGTATACAGTGCGTCCATATCGCCGGACAGCTCCTGAAGGTCACCGCCGACCTTTCCGATCTCCGTATCGAGGCGGGCTGCGGTCTGCTCCAGCGCATCGGTCCGCACAGAGAGTGCTTCCAGCCGTTTCCGCAGGGAATGCAGCCGGCGCTTCTGTCCCGCCTGCTCATCCCGGATCTGAAGCTGAATCTCGCCCATTGACTGGATTCGCTCCGTGAGCCGTTTCAGCGCATCTGTCTGAAGCTGATTCTGTGTTGTCAGCCAGCCGACCTGCTTTTCGAGTCCTTCATTCTGCGTTTCCAGTTCTGACAGCCGCAGTGTCAATTCATCCATGCACAACACTCCCTTTCTCCGTAATCGTGATCTGTCCGCGCTTTTATTATAACATATTCCTGCAAAATGTTCAATGGGAGTGTGCGAAAAAGATTCAGGATGAAATCATCGGCGCAAAAATAGAACCGGGCACTGCGCAGCGGGCTTTCCTGTACAAGAGAGGAACAGGAGCAAGCTGACGTACCCAAAACTTTTGTGAGGCGCTCAATCAGCGTAGGGAGAAAATGCTACACCCCGCCGCCTGAGAGCGCTTCGAGAAATGCTGCGCCGTATTTCTCAAGCTTGTGCCTTCCGACACCGGAGATTGCAAGCAGTTCCTCCTCATCAGACGGCCGCTTCACGCACATCTCCCGCAATGTCGCATCTGAGAAAACAATATATGCCGGCATGTGCTCCCGTGCGGCAAGCCGCTCGCGCACCTTGCGAAGCTTCTGAAACAGCGCGTCATCCAGTTCGTAGTCCGGCATCGCCGCAAGCCGCTGCGCACGCCTTGTCTCCTTCAGGTCATGCAGCGGCAGCGACATGCTCACCTGCTTCTGTCCACGCAGAACCGGAATTGCCCGCTCTCCGAGCGACAGCGTCCGGTACTGTCCGGTGTCCGTGACCAGATACCCCCGCGAGATCAGAATATTCACCATATGCTCAAGCTGCACCCGCGAAACATCCTGCATCAGCCCGTAGGTCGAAAGCTGCGCATAGCCGCGCTCCTGAAGCTGCTTCGTGTCCTTGCCCTGAAGGATGTCACAGAGCATCTTCGCACCGCAGGCACTCCCCCGCTGCCGCACGCGATAGACACACGACAGAATCTTCTGTGCCGGGACAGTCGCATCCACTGTCTCCGTATCAGTCAGACAGCTGCCGCAGTTTCCGCAGCGGTCGGGCGATTCCTCCCCGAAATACCGCAGGATATAATGCCGCAGACAGTCCGTCAGGCTGCAATAGCGCACCATTGCCTGCAAGCGTTCCTCATCCTTCCTGCGGATGATCCCGCGCTGCTGCGGCGTCAGGCGGTCATTGTCCTGCGCAGAGGATTCTATCAGCAGCATATTCGTACTGATATCCTGCGCAGAAAACAGCAGAACGCACTCTGCGGGACTGCCGTCACGTCCGGCTCTGCCCGCCTCCTGATAATACGCCTCCATGCTCTTCGGCATATTGTAATGCACCACGAACGACACATTCGATTTGTCGATGCCCATGCCGAAGGCATTGGTCGCGGTGATGATCTGAAGCTCATCGTGCAGAAAAGCTTCCTGATTCGCACTGCGCTCCTCCGCCGACATTCCCGCATGATAGCGCCCTGCGGCATAGCCGTCCGCACGCAGCTTCTCGCAGACCTTGTCTGTCTGGTTGCGGGAGATGCAGTAGACAATGCCGCTCTTGCCGCGGTTCCGCTTCAGCACTTCGAGCAATGCCCGATACTTATTCGACGGACGCTCGACGATCCAGCGGAGATTGGCACGGTCGAAGCCTGTAACCAGTTCCAGCGGCGATTGCAGATCCAGCAGCCGCCGGATATCGGCGCGGACGGTCTCGGTCGCAGTCGCGGTAAATGCCGCAACGACCGGTCTGCGCGGCAGCAGATGCAGAAACTCCGTGATTTGCAGGTAACTCGGACGGAAGTCCTGTCCCCACTGCGAGAGACAGTGCGCTTCATCGACGGCAACCATTGCGATTGCGACGGTATCCGTCAGCGAAAGGAACATATCAGTCAGCAGGCGCTCCGGTGCCGCATACAGCAGCCTGACCTCACCGTTCCGGACGGCATCGAGCGTGCGGTAATACGCGCTGCTGTCGAGGTTGCTGTGCAGGCACGCTGCGGGAATGCCCGCCTCGCGCAGTGCTGCGACCTGATCCTCCATGAGTGAGATCAACGGAGAGATCACTATTGTCATGCCGGTCAGCAGCATTGCAGGTACCTGATAACAGACCGATTTTCCCGCGCCGGTCGGCATGATGCCGAGCACGTCGCCGCCTGAGAGAATCCGCTGCACGAGCGGCGCCTGCCCTGCACGGAACCGGTCATATCCGAAGTATTCCTTTAAGATCGCTTCCGGCGTCATTTGCATGGTTGTTCCTTTCTCAGAGCCGCTTCGGGTTCTGTTCAGAGAAAATCGCCTGCGCATCCGTATGCCGCAGGCGATTTCGTATCATTTGTTACATGAGCATCCACAGCCAGATATTCTCTGCGGTGCGGTCGGTATTCACAAGCACCTTGTTCACATAGAACTGAAGGATACTCTGCGCATCCGCGGCGTTGATCAGTCCGTCATCATTGACATCGGCAAACATGGTCTGCTCCTCACTCAAGCCGCTGTACACGCCTGTGACAAGCCCCTTGACATAGACTTGCAGCAGAACCTGCGCATCGGTCAGATCGACCTCGCCGTCCAGATTGACGTCACCGAGCAGATCCCAGCTCACGGCGTCGATGCGGAACGGGAAGTCATAGCGGACATCGCCCGACAGCGCACAGATCACAGCCTGTCCGTTGCCGTTTGCGGTGACATAACCGTCCTCCGTGACGGATACAACAGAAGGATCGCTGCTCAGCCAGATGACCTCGGAATGCTTCCGCGGCACAGACAGTGCCCAGCGGTAGCCGAAGCGGTGTGCGGTGCATTCCGGCGCGGTAAAGATCTGAAGCGGAGCCGTCTCCGAAACAACCGGTTCCGGTGTATCCGTCTGTGTGGTCACCGTTGTCTCAGCCGGCACAGGCTCGGAAACAGGGGGTGCGGTTGTGGTCGTGGTTTCGGTCGTGGAAGTCGTCGTTGCAGTGCTGGTGGATGTCGTCGTCGTGGTTGTCGTCGTGGTGGTGGTTGTTGTCGTGGTGGTGGTTGTCGTAGTAGTGGTCGTGGTTGTTGTTGTGGTCGTTCTCGGCGTCGTAGTCGTCGCACTGGTCACAGTCGTCGGCTTTGTCGTCGGGGCGGTGGTTGTTGCGCTGGTCGTCGAAGCCGTTGTCTTCGAGGTTGTCGAAGCGCTGGTTGCGGAGGTCGTGACCGGCGTGACAGCAGTCTGTGCTGCTGTCGGATAACTCATGCCGTACATCTGCTGATAGATCTCCGCTTTCGGCTGAACCACATGGCAGATTCTTCTGCCCTGACCGGTGGTGAACCACTGATTAAACTCGGCATAGGTCTTGGTGTTCATAGAGATCAGACCCTTGCCGTTCGCATTGCCCTCAATGATTGTAACGGTCGTATCATCATACGCCAGAATGATGAGGGAATGCGCATAGCTGCTGTTATAGGAGCCGTCGGAATTGGCTGTTGTCCGCAGATATGCGCCCGGCATGACCTTTGCACTGCGCAGCAGCTCCGGTGTGACGGTTTCCACATTCCGGATGACAACTTCCGATTTATCATACGGTCCGGAGCCGTTGAGCGGCAGCTCATCGAACAGCACACCGTACACGCCCTGCGAGTAGATGTAGCACTGCCAGCCGTACCAGGAGCCTTTCGAGGTCACGGCATAGTACTTGTAGCTGTTGTTCAGAGACTGTCCGACACGGAGGTCCTGACCGGTGGAGGTGCGGTTTGCGTCTGCGTACAGACCGCACTGTCCTTCATTCGCGATTGCATTGATTTTTGCAGCGAACGATGCGCTGCTCTGATAGGTGACGCCGTTTGCCTCCGTGCGGACGGAAGCAGCGGCTGATGCAGTCTCGGCAGCATTTGCGTGCTTGCCGGACATGCAGAAGGGTGCATGGAAGTGCAGCATACCGATACAGAGTACGGCAGCCGCGATGCGTCTCATTCGATCTCTCATACGGTGGGTTACCTTCTCTTTCCATGAATTCAAATTACTCTGTGGGGTGAGTGCAGGTTTTCCCTAATTTTCCGTTTTTTCAGTTGTTCTGTTTGATTTCTGTATCTTGTTCTCTTTATTATATTTGTTTCTTGGGTACTGCTGCCGCAAAACCGGCGGCTGGATCAGGAAAATAAAAACAGTCACCGTCCGGCATCCAAAGATTACCGTTCGGTGACTAAATTATAACACAATGTAACTTTTTTGTCAAGGTTAAAATGTAATTAAACCATGTAACCATAGTCAAGATAACAAATCGTAATCCGATCTGCACGCAAAGTATCTGGTAATTTTGTATACTTTGTTCCCGAACCCCCGCTTTTTTTCAACTTTGGGAATCACATTACACAAAATTCATAGAACCGTATGTTCTGGAATGTTACAAACTGGTTACAAAACGACACTTGCATGACAGGATCGCACACAGCGGCACAGAAGCATCAGATTTCACAGGGCTCTGCGGCACCTGCCGTACCGATCCGGGCGCCATACTTTACGACTGTTTCTGCGCCGTTTTCGGTATTTTTCAGGATCTGCGGGTCAATGACCGCCGCATTTTTTTCCAGCACCAGCACAATCGTCGAGCCGCCGAATTCAAAGTATCCCTTTTCGATGCCGCGGGCAACCTTTTCCCCGTGCGGATGATTGACGATCTTTCCGACGAACATCGCGCCGACTTCAATTTGCAGCATATGCCCGAAATGCGCCGTACTCAGCATGGTGATCGTCCGCGTATTGCGGTGATAGACCTTGACAAACTCGGCGGAAACGGGATTGACCGTGTGCAGTTCGCCCTCAATGCAGCGTGTTTTTCCGATCCGGCAGTCATCCGGATAGCAGTAGCGGTGGTAATCGTCGGGCGTCAGGCGAAAGATCAGGCACTGTCCGCCCTGATAATGCTTCGCGAGCCGCTTGCATCCGAGAAATGCAGCGAGGCTGTAATCAGCGCCCTTGACGTTAAAGTGTGTATTTTCGTCGATCGGGACGACGGTCAGCTTTGCGTCGCAGGGAGAGATCAGCGCCTTTGCCATCCGGTCAACCGGTCTTGCTTCCGGCTTGATCGGACGGGTGAAGAAGGCATTGAAGCTGCGGAATTTCTCCTCCGCAAAGTCCTTGAGCTGAATGTGCTTCATCATGACAAACGGCGGGATTGCGACGGTCGAGAGCGGATGCTCCAGCGCCTTGCCTGCCGCCTTCGAGACGATCGGCTTTGTCAGGACCTTCAGGGCTGCGCGTCCCGGTGCAGTGCGGTAGAGCAGACCGAGCAGCTTGCCCTGCTTTGCGCAGGAATCTGCGACGGGGTTGCCCTCCATATCGCAGATTGCGGCGCCGCACGCCTGCTTCGGGGGTTCTCCGGCAGCTTGCTCTGCCGCCGTATGGAATTCCGTATCCGGCATGTCCGGCACCTTCCTTTCAGCGTATTCTGCGCATCAGTGTCTGTGCTTAAAGATAAGGAGCAGCAGCTCCAGCGCGCCGGCTGCAATGAACAGCAGCATAGTCCGCATACCGGGCTTTTTCAGCGTAAAGCGTGTGATAAATGCACATGCGATGATTGCGTAGACAATGGTACATACCAGCGGGAAGTTTCCGTCGAGATCCCGGCGGAATGCGAACAGCAGCGGAATAATCAGCGCGACGGATGTGACCGGCAGTCCTTCATAGACCTTTCGGCGCTCAGAAGTCTTCTTCTGGCGGTCCTCCTCGGAGACATTGAAGTATGCAAGCCGGATCAGCGCAGCAAGGCTGAAGCAGCTGAACACCGCAATATTGATCGGTTTTCTCAGCGATTCCCCGCAGCTGAATGCGATCATCGGCGGCAGGAGTCCGAAACATACCATATCCGACAGGGAGTCGATCTGAATGCCGAACCGACATTCCTGCGGGGTTCTGTTCTTCTTGGTCTTTGCGACCTTTCCGTCAAACATATCGCAGAAACCGGCGAGCAGCAGCATGATTATCGCAGCATTGGTGCTGCCGTTTGCAGCAAAGTATATGCCGATCGAGCCGCACACGAATCCAACGTATGTCAGGACGACGGTATAGCTGTAATATCCGATCATATAATTTCCCTTCTCTTTATTCCCGTGCTGACGGGCGAAAATTTCTCACTCTTAATTATAACATTTTTCGTCTGCATTTGCAAGCCTTTTTTATAATTTCGATGTCGTTTTTTTACCGGATGCGGTAAGCACGAGCCGTTCGATGATACTCCCCGGACGAACCGCCTTCGCAGCGTCCTCCGGCGCGAACCATACGGCTTCGCGAACCTCCTGCGAGAGCGTGAAGTCCGTGCAGTCTGTCTCCGCACAAAAGCAGAGCATCAGCTGACCTTTTGCAGCATGCCATGCGCTGAACAGGAACTGTGCGCGCTCCGCCTTCAAGCCGATCTCCTCGGAGATTTCGCGCAGTGCAGCTTCCTCGGCAGTCTCGCCGCACTTCATATAGCCGGCGACGCCGACATAGGTTTCCTGCTGCCCGTAGCTCTGCTTGATGAGTGCGATCTCGCCGCGGCTGTTCATCAGCACAGAAAGCACGCAGGTACTGAACATATCAAAGAGCGGCTTTCCGCACCGCTCGCAATACGGTACATCGCCGTCATCGCCCATGCGCCGCAGCACTGTCTTCGTGCCGCAGTCCGGACAGTATGTAAAATGCATCGGTTTTCACTCCGTTATGATAATTTTCGCAGAACTGCCTCGAAATACGCCGGCAGCGGCGACTCAAATTCGAGATACGCACCCGTCACCGGATGCACAAAGCCGATCTGCTTTGCGTGGAGGCACTGCCCCTCGATGCCCTTCTCAGGCTTTCCGTAGACCGGATCGCCGTAGATCGGGTGCCCGATATACTTCATATGCACACGGATCTGGTGCGTTCTGCCGGTCTCCAGTACACAGCGGATATGCGTATGGCGATCCAGCTGTGCGATGGTCGAATAATGCGTAATCGCATCCTTGGAATTGCGGTCGGTCACGCACATTCGCTGCCGGTCACGCGGGTCCCGCCCGATCGGCGCATGCACGGTGCCGGACTCCTGCTTCATCCGTCCGCACACAACCGCTTCATATGCACGCGTGAAGGAATGCACGGCAATCTGCTCTGCAAGTCCCAGATGCGCACGGTCGGTCTTGGCAACAATCAGCAGCCCGCTGGTATCGCGGTCGATGCGGTGAACGATGCCGGGACGGATCACACCGTTGATGCCGGAGAGCCGCCCTGCGCAGTGATACAGCAGCGCATTGACCAGTGTCCCGTCGGGATGCCCCGGTGCAGGGTGTACGACCATGCCCTTGGGCTTGTTCACGACGAGCAGCTCCTCATCCTCAAAGACAATCTCAAGCGGCAGATTCTGCGGAAGCACATCGAGTGTTTCCGGTTCGGGAACGGTCACGCAGAGCGTGTCGCCGGTGCAGAGCCGGTCATTTTTCTTCGCCGGTCTGCCGTTCCGCAGGACATTCCCCTGCTCGGTCAGCTGCTGCACGGCGGAGCGTGTCAGCGAGAGCGTCTCCTGTGCCGCGAGCCATGCATCCAGCCGCTGTCCGGCAGATTCCGCCGGAACCGTCAGCGTCACTTCACTCTGCGGCATGGTCGGATTCCTCCGGCAGCAGGCGGTTTTCTGCGTCCGGCAGAGGCGTCTGCTCCGTCAGCGGTTCGGCTTCGGGCAGAAGCTCCTGCTCAGACAGCGGTTCCGCTTCCGGCAGCACACCGGCTTCCGGCAATTCGCCCGCCTCAGGCAGTTCACCGGCGAGCGGTGCATCCGCAGCAAGGCGCGCATACGGTACGCGCTTTGCCTCCTTCAGCTTTTTCGCCTCCGGAAGCTCATGCTCCAGAAACAGGATGCCGAAGATCATGATGATCACGCCGACCGTCACGCAGATAT
Source organism: uncultured Ruminococcus sp. (assembly GCA_946531975.1). GTDB lineage: Bacteria > Bacillota > Clostridia > Oscillospirales > Ruminococcaceae > Firm-04. The sequence continues at coordinate 12,571 of CAMNAY010000008.1, forward strand.
CCGCGAAATTGAACACGGCGAAATTACAGAGCTGGAAGTCGAAATAATCCACGACAGCACCGCCGCGGAACATTCTGTCGATCAGGTTTCCCAGACCGCCCGCAGCCACCAGCGGCAGCGCGAGATACAGATAACGGTGCGCGCTTGCCTTGCGGTGCAGGATATAGAAGCACGCACAGATCATAATGATCGGAAACACGATCAGGAAGCCGCGCGATCCGGACAGCATGCTGAACGCAGCACCGCGGTTTTCGAGATAGCGCAGGTGCATCCAGTCAAAGCTGCCGAGCTTGAGGAATGTGCGGTCGGGCTGTCCTTTCAGGTTGGCAATCGCCCAGATCTTGATCAGCTGGTCGATGCCGGTCAGCACGGCTACGGCAGCCGCACTGATGAACAATGCTAACATGCAATCTGCTCCTTTCGGAAACATGAAAAAGGAACCTGCGCGGCTGATGTGCCGCCGCAAGTTCCTTCAGTAAATCGTAGTCAGGCAGTGCGGGAGCTGTCAGAAGCGGTTTCCGGCATCATCGCGGCGGCTCTCAAACGTACCGGCAGCGGGTGCATCCTCTGCATTCTCCGGTTCGCCTTCTGCCTCATCCTCATATTCCTCGTATTCCTCGTCGTCGTACTCATCCTCATACTCGTCGTCTTCGTACTCGTCATCGTCGCCGATTTCATCGGGGATACGGGAAATCAGTTCGAGATGCTGCTTATAGAGGTCAAAGAGGGTCTGCTTGAAGGCAGCGACCTGCTTCTGGGTTGTGACCAGCGACTGATTCTCCTGATCGAGCCGCTCGGAGATCTGCTTGAGCTGTGTCTCCTGGTCGATCAGCGCCTGAGACTTTGCAGCCTCAGCGGCTGTCTTTGCCTCCTGCTCCATTTCCGCCGCACGCGCCTTGGCATCGTCAATGACCTGACGCGCCTGCTTCTGTGCGCCGAGCAGTGCATTCTTGATATCCTCTTCCTGATCCTTATATTCGCGAACCTTATCCGCGAGCAGCTGCACCTTCTCGTTGGAATCATCGAGATCCTGCTGCATCAGGCGGATGTCATTCTCGATCTGGGAGAGGAACTCATCAACCTCTTCCGGGCTGTAGCCGAACTTGACCTTTTCAAACTTTTTCTTCTGAATATCTTTTGCTGTGATCATAGCAGATGTGCTCCTTTCTGTAACTCCCCCTGAAGCGGGATTTCTCTTACATGATTACGCCGTTGGTTTCGAGTTCGTTGACAAGATCCTCGCCGATAAAGCCGACATTATAGGGCGTAATGATATAGGTCAGGTTCGCAACGGGCTTCAGGCTGCCGCCGTTTGCATATGCAACGCCGACGAGGAAGTCGATGATCCGGCGCTTATTCTCCGCGGAAGCGGTCTCCAGATTCAGCACGACGGTCTTCTTGGAGATCAGGTGATCCGCGATCTGCTTTGCATCGGTAAAGACCTCAGGCTTCACAAGGACGACCTGAAGCTGTGCGGTTGCCTGAATATTCACGACCTTATTGTCGCGCTTGCTCTGATAGGAGCCGGCTTCGGTTCTGCCGTAGCCTGCGGACTCACGGGACTCTCTGGGCTCACGCTCACGGACCTCACGCGGCTCGCGCTCGCGGACAGCCTGCTCCTCCGGCTCGCGGTAGGAATCGCGGTAGGATTCACGGGCCGGCTCACGGACTTCTCTGCGCTGAACCTCTCTGGTCTCGCGCACCGGCTCTGTTTCGTAGGAATCATCATCCTCCGGCGCGAAGAAATCGCGGATCTTGTCAAATGCTTTCATCGGGATTCTCCTTTTCTTTCTGTTGATATGACTTGGAGCGGCCGGTTCTCTGCGCCGGACGCAGCATTTCAGTGAGGAACGGTGCCGTCCTCAGACGGCTGTCTGCGGATACATCCGCGGACCGAACAGCGCGCTGCCGATTCGGACGACGGTTGCGCCGTTCCGGACAGCAGCCTCATAGTCGCCGGACATGCCCATCGACAGCACATGCATCGGCGCTTCCTGTGACAATCTGTCATAGAGTCGTTTCATGCGGGCGAAGACGGCGTTCTGCTCTGTCTCGTCCGCAGCCGGCGGCGGAATGGTCATCAGCCCGTCCACGCGGATGCCGGCCAAGGGCTGCACTGCTTTGAGCAATGCGGGAATCTCGTCGGGAGCGGCACCGGATTTGGACAGCTCTCCGCCGATATTGACCTCCAGCAGCACCGGCATGACGATTCCCTTCGCCTCGGCGGCGCGGCTGATTGCCTCAGCAAGGTGCAGGCTGTCCACGGAATGGATCAGCGTGACCTTGTCGATAATCTGTTTGACTTTATTGGTTTGCAGATGTCCGATGAACTGCACCTCTGCCTGCGGGCGGTAGGCATCGCGCTTGGAGAGGAACTCCTGCACACGGTTTTCGCCGAGCAGCGTCACGCCTTCGTCCACTGCCGCATTGATCAGCACGGGATCGACGGTTTTCGTGACAGCCATCAGTCTGACGCTGTCTGCGGGTCTGTCCGCTGCTTCACATGCTGCCGCGATTTTCCTGCGGATCTCCGCAAGCCGCGTCAGCACGGCGCTGATCTGTTCTTTTGTGCAGATGCCGTTATGATCCGCCATCTGCCATCACTCCCTTTACGATGATATCGTCATAGAGCGACACATAGCCTGTTCCGGCGTCCATTCTTGAGAGGCAGAACTCCTCGTCCTCATAGATGATATCCAGCTTGCGGAACTCTGCGCTTTCCCCAACCAGAACATAGACGCCCATCGTGTCGGTCTGCTGTGTTATGGTATTGCCCTGATCGTCCTTCTGCACCTTGCCCTCGGAATCCAGAACCGGCTCGTCCAGCACTTTGAAGCGGATTGCCGAGTTCGGCACACGAATGCCCTCGATGGTATTGCGGTCGCGCATAATCTCGACGCGCTCCTTGCGGTGCTGCACGGTATCATAGGTAAACTGGTCACAGCGCAGAACCGCCTGTGTCTGGGTAATATCGCCGGTTGAGACCAGAGAGACGACCTTCACCCGCAGATTGCGGTTCAGCGACTCCAGCCGCACCGATGCAGTATTGTCCTCAGACAGCCGCAGCTTGGTGTTATCGAATCTTCCGACGATGTACCAGGAATAATCATCGACCAGCTTGCCGATCGCCTGCGGATCGACATTGCGGATGCCGTCATCGGACACCGCGTCGATCTGCTCCGGTGCGAGCTGCCTTACGTTATCGGCTTTGAGGAGATCCTCATAGCCGTCAACATAGCTGATAAAGTACGCGCTCCGGTCGGCACGGATGGTATACTCCGGTTCCGTTTTCTGCATATTCAGCCGGCTGATCTCGTCCTCCAGGGCAGCGATGCGGCTCTGAAGGTCGGTTTCCGGATGTGTGAT
>CAMNAY010000009.1 GCA_946531975.1 uncultured Ruminococcus sp.
GCGGCGGCATCATCAAGGTCTGCACCGGCAGCGCTTCCGGCACACCGGTCGCATACATCGAAGTCCCGTCCGGCGGCTCCGTGCAGGAGATCCTTGCGCCTGTGGTCGGACTCTCCGGCAAAAACGACCTCTATTTCGTCTTCAACAGCAATATCTCCATGGACAGCTGGCAGCTCAGCTAAAATCTGAATCAACAGCGCCTGCGGTATTCTTCCCCTTCAGAATACCGCAGGCGTTTTGTTTTTATGTACACAGCCGACAAATTCTTTCCGGTATTTGAATTATTTATGAACTCCCTTTTCTTTTTTTCCTGTTCATGTTATAATAAAAACAGACCGGCAGATTACCCTTGTACCGGAAGGGCGGTCATGCCGGCACACCTGTGCAAACAGGAATTCATGAAACAGAGGGGAAATCACAATGAAAGGAACAAAGTATGCGGCAGCACTGACTTCAGCGGTCATGCTGCTGACACAGGAGCTGCCCGCAATCGCAGCACCTGTCGGCACACCCTCCGTGCAGATCAATGAGGTCTGCACACAGAACCGCAGCACTCTGCTGGATGTATTCAATGAAGCATCGGACTGGATCGAGCTTTACAATGCAGGCAGCACCGCGGCGGACATTTCCGGCTGGACACTCGCGGACAGCAGCACGGTATTTACCGTTCCGGAGGGATATCAGATTCCTGCGGGCGGCTTCCTTGTGCTCTTTGCCAGCGGCAAATGGCAGTGGGACGGTGAGGAGCTGTTCACTGGCTTCGCGCTGAGCAAAAACGGGGAAACCCTGACGCTGAAGGATGCATCCGGCAAACTCGTACAGGAGCTTGTGATCCCGCCGCTCGCAGAGGATGAGACCTACGGCGCCGTACCGGATTCCGATGAATGGGCGGTGATGCAGGCTTCGCCCGGTGCTGCGAATTACAAGGCAGCCGTCTCGCCGGCGTTTTCGCTGCCTTCGGGATTCTATGATTCTTCGCAGACGCACATGCTGACACTGTCTGCGTCCGGTGAGATCTATTACACGACGGACGGCTCTGACCCGACGTCCTCACCGACTGCGGTCCGCTATGAGGGTGCAATCCCGCTGCGGGATCGCTCCTCAGACCCGAATCAGCTCGCAGCAATGCAGTATGAGGACAACAGCACACAGTCAATCATGCTGAAGACCCGATACCGTGCGCCGGGCTATGCCGTAGAGAAGGCAAATGTCATCCGCGCCGCATCGAAATCGGGTGAAACATGGAGCAAGACGGTGACAAATACCTATTTCGTCCTGCCTGCGGACCGATGCGAATTCTACCGCGGAATCAAGGTGATCTCGCTGGTCACGCCGCCGGAAAACCTCAATGATCCGGAAAAGGGCATCTATGTCTGCGGTCAGCAGTATCTTGACTGGAAGGCGAACAAGATTGCGGACGATCCGTATGATCCCCGCCGCAGCGAATATGACACCCTCAACCGTGCCAATTTCTTCAGCGAGGGAAAGGAATGGGAGCGTCCGGTGGAGTTCACGCTCTTTGAAGACAGCACGCCTGCCGTATCTCAGCAGCTCGGCATCCGCATCAAAGGCTCCTCGACCTGTGCGGCGGCGCAGAAGGGCTTTAATCTCTATGCCCGCGGTGAATACGGCGATACCAAGCTGGAATTCAAACTGATCGAAGACAATGCTGCACCGGAGGACGGAAAAGCGGTCAGGAAATACAATTCATTCTCGCTGCGTCCGGTCAATTACTGCGATAAAATGCGCGACCTGACCGTGCAGGAGCCGCTCACCGATCTGCCGGAAATGGCGACGCTGGATGCAGAGCGCTGCGTCGTGTTTCTGGACGGCGAATACTGGGGCACCTACGATCTCGGCGAAAAATACTCCACTTACTATTTCCAGAGCAATTACGGGCTTCCGGAAAACATGGTCATTTACATCAAGGATGATGTCGTCAAGTACGGTATGCCGGAGCATCTGGACGAATACAATACGCTTCTGGGGACGATCGCAGCGGGCGATATGTCCGATCCGGAGCAGTACCGTGCTGCCGCGGAAAAGATCGACATGCTGTCTCTGATTGACCACTATGCCGTCTGCCTGTATACGGGCATGGTGGACTGGCCGGATCACAATTATACGGCATGGCGGTATGACGGGCCGAAAAGCGACAATCCGTATGCGGACGGCAAATGGCGCTTCGGCACCTTCGACTTTGATTACACCTGCGGCCTTTCCTATGAGCAGAATGCCTTTAACGGCGGTCAGGGATATGATTACGACAGCTTCAACCGGCTGCGCACTTCCGGAATGCAGGAGGTACTGGACAGCCTGCTGAAAAACGATGAATTCCGCATGCAGTTTTTTGCGCGGTACTGCGATATGGCAAATATCGTATACCGTCCGGAGCGGATGCAAAAGCTGATCTCAGAGATGCAGGAGAAGTATCTGGACTATATGACAGAGAGCCGTGCGCGCTGGTCAAGCAGCGGCAAGGGGGATTTTGGCGCACTGAAGGAACAGTACCGCTCGACATGGCAGCGGGAGATCGGGACATTCGAGACCTTCTTCCGGAAGCGTCCGGAGCCTGCCCTGCGGCATCTGATGCAGTACACCGGCATGACGCAGCAGATGCGGACGGTGACGCTGCATACAACCGGTGCCGGTTCGCTGCTGGTCAACGGGCTCCCCGTGACCGACTCCGGCAGCGGCATCGCCTGCCGGTATCCTGAGGGAACTGTCATCTCCGTGACGGCAGTTCCGGACGGCGGATCGGTATTCTCCGGCTGGTCGGATACCGATGCGGCTGTCACGCGCAGTCTCACAGTCAGCGGCGACATGGATCTGACCGCGGCATTTGCGGAGAGCGTGCGCGGCGACGTCAATGCAGACGGCGTGTGCAGCGGCAAGGATGCCGAGCTGCTTCAGCGCTGGCTGCTGGCGGTGCCCGATACAACGCTGCCGGATTGGTATGCCGGCGACCTGAACCGTGACGGCAGACTGAACGCAGCGGATCTGACGCTGCTCAAGCAGATTTCGCTGAAAAAGTGAGTGTTCCGGATCGGGTATCATCGAAAAACAACCGCCGTCTGCGTTTTTGCAGGCGGCGGTCATTTTGCCGAACAGTCCTATTCTCTAAATGAGACATCCGGCAAGAGATGAATACAGGATGAAAGAATGGGGGAATAAAAACTCTTGTTTTCCTTCCACCAAGCCCCTATCTTTTGCGCTTTTGAACGCAAAAAGTGTTTCGCCGTCTGCGGACGACGACGAGGGGAAACGGTCTGTCAGTACATGCCGCCCCGCGCAGAATCGCAATATAAGACAAAAAGCACAGATTCACACAAATCAGATGTATTGTTTTTCAGCAGGCAGGCGGCTTTATCCCTTAGTTTGTTTCTGTGCAGATTGTTACAAAAACACAGCAAACAAAATACGATAGTGATAGACTGTGACAGAATGTCTGTGCTATAATAACAGCGGACGGTATAAAAATAAGCCGTTCGGACAAATTGGGAAAGGTAAGGTAAATCATGTTTAAGGGGAAAAGAATCATCTCAGCAGTTCTGGCGTCCTGTATCGCCCTGACTGCAACGCGCACCGGTGCATTGCCGGCGCACGCGGCAAAGACTGTCGTTCTCTCACCGGACGACACCTATGCCATCAACAACGGTGTCTTTGAGGGTTGGGGCACTTCACTTTGCTGGTGGGCAAACCGTGTCGGATATTCCGACTCGCTGGCACAGAAATGTGCCGACACATTCTACGGTGATGACGGTCTGCGCCTGAACATCGCCCGGTTCAATATCGGCGGCGGCGATGACCCCACGCACAACCACATCACGCGGACAGACTCCAATATGCCCGGATACACAAAGTATCAGAACGGGCAGGTCACCTACGACTGGAATGCAGACAGCAATCAGCGGAATGTGCTGCGGCGCTGCATCGAAGCGGCAGGTGACGACATGATCGTTGAAATGTTCTCGAATTCACCGCCTTACTGGATGTGCAAGAGCGGCTGCTCGACCGGAAACCGCAATGCCGGTCAGAACAACCTGAAGGACGACTGCTATGATGACTTTGCAGAGTATCTGGCGGAAGTCTGCAAGCACTATCAGGATGACTGGGGCATCAAGGTGCAGTCCGTCGAGGCGATGAACGAACCGTATACAAACTACTGGGGCGCATTCAGCCCCAAGCAGGAGGGCTGTCATTTCGATACCGGACAGTCCGAAAGCACAATCATTACAGAGCTGCAAAAATCCATGGCAAAGCGCGGCATGCAGGATGTCATCATCTGCGGCACCGATGAAACAGCGATCGACGTTCAGATCGACGCCTACAAAGCGCTCTCATCGGATGCGAAGCGGGCAATCTCCCGCATCGACACGCACACCTACTGGGGCAGCAAGCGCACGGAGCTGAAGAATCTGGCGCTCGCAGAGGGCAAGAACCTCTGGATGAGCGAGGTAGACGGAAACGGCACAGCCGGTCAGAATGCCGGTGCCATGGCGCCCGGACTCTGGCTCTCTGAGCGGATTACCGCAGACTGCAACGGACTCAACGCCTCCGCATGGATCCTCTGGCAGGTCATCGACAAGCATGTCTGCGCGGCGGGATACCTCGGCAAGAAGGACTCCGGCATGGTCGATATGACCAAAGGCTTCTGGGGCACGGCAGTCGCAGACCACGATCAGAATAAGATCGTCCTCTCCAAGAAATATTACTGCTTCGGTCAGTACACCCGCTATATCCGTCCGGGCATGACCATGCTGAACTGCTCCGGCAATACCATGGCTGCCTATGACAAGGAAAAGGGTCAGCTCGTCATTGTTTCCTACAACAGCTCGTCCGGTGCAAGCGATCAGGTCTATGATCTCTCCGCATTTGCGCAGGTCGGCACACAGGCACAGACAATCCGCACCAGCAACAGCGAGGAATGGAAGGATGTCGGCGCAGCAAAGCTGAACGGCAGTCAGCTCGCTGTCACGCTGGCGCCCAACTCTGTCACGACATTTATCATCGACGACGTCAAGGGCAGCATCACACGCGAAAACAAGATTGACCTTTCCGGCAAGCGGATCACCGGCACCGATTCGTGGCACAGTGTTGCCGACACCTCCTGCGAAAAGGCATTTGACGGCAACAAGGGTACCTTCTTCGACGGCGTCGGCGACGGCTATGCACAGATCGACCTCGGCGAAGTCTATGACTTTGAAGCCTTCGGCTACTGCCCGCGCAGCGGCTTTGAGGCGCGTATGATCGACGGCATGATTCAGGTCTCCGATGACGGGCAGAACTGGAAGACCGCCTACACCATAACCGGCGAGCCGGGATACGGCATGCATTACGTCAAGCCGCAGACGGAGGTCTCCGGCAGATATGTCCGCTATGCGGTGCCGTCCGGTGCGCCGACCAACGGCGTCAACAAGGACAGCGTCTACTGCTGCAACATCGCGGAGCTGGAGCTTTACGGCACACCGCATATTCCGGAGAAACTGCGCGGCGATGTCAATGCAGACGGCGCGGTTGATCGGGCGGATGCTGTGATGCTGCTGGCGTATCTTCAGGCTTCCGGCGATGTGACCGATCCGGTCGCCGCCGATCTGAATGAAGACGGCAGACTGAACGCCGCAGACCTGACACTGCTGAAACGCATTCTTCTGAAATAATGAATCCTGAATCCGCCTGTTCTCACAGGCGGATTCTTTTGTTTTCTCCGGATCAAAGCACCTTGCGTTTCTATGGCAGTCATGGTATAATAAGATGAATTACCTGTTATTTCTCTCTCAAAAATTTCACAAAAAATTTTTTCAAAAATCCTGTAACGAAACGGTATTGGCTCCGTCTAATATACAGAGAGCCAAAAAAGAACGGCTTTCCGCTGAAGCTTCTGCACGAATTCCAAATGAAAGGGGGTGCGGTGATTGGACCGGGACACAGCCGAAAAGCTGTATCAGGCATGCTACATGAAGGTGTATTCCTTCGTAATGACGCTTGCGAAAAACGAAGACACAGCCAGCGAGATCACACAGGAGACCTTCTTCCGCGCAATCTCGACCAAGCATACATTCCGCGGCGAATCGGAATGCTATTCATGGCTGTGTGCAATCGCGAAAAACATTTTCATCGACGGCACACGCAAGGCTGCGCGGTATCAGGGCGAGCCGGATGAGAACACCGCCGACAGCAGCACGGACATCGAACAGAGCGCGATCGACACAGAAACGTCGTTCCGCATTCATATGCTGCTGCATGAAATGGAAGACCCGTACAAGGAAGTGTTCGAGCTGCGCGTCTTCGGAGAGTTATCCTTCGCACAGATCGGGACAATCTTCCGCAAGACGGAAAACTGGGCACGCGTCACCTATCACCGCGCACGTCTTAAACTCAAAGAAAGGATGGATCAACATGAAATATAACTGCGATATGATCAGCGACCTGCTGCCGCTGTATGTCGATCAGGCTTGCTCCCCGTCGAGTGCAGAAGCAGTGGAGCAGCATGTCCGCGAATGCAGCGCTTGTGCGGCACTGCTGGAAGAAATGCTTGCAAGAGATCCGATGCTCGATAACGCGATCGCCGCGGAGCGCACCCGTGTTCTTGATACACAGGCAAAATTCTTCAAGCGCCGCAGCGCCCTCGCCGGCAGCATCATCGGCGGCATTTTCGCGCTTCCGATTCTCATCTGCCTGATCGTCAATCTTGCGACCGGCGCGGGGCTGACATGGTTCTTCATCGTGCTGGCAGCGATGTTTATTCCCGCATCTCTGACCGTTGTTCCGCTGATGGCGCCGGAGAACAAATTTCTCTGGACCGCCGGCTCCTTTACCGCAAGTCTGCTTCTGCTCCTGGGCGTGTGCAGCATCTATTCCGGCAGCGGCTGGTTCCTGATTGCAGGACCGGCAGTGCTGTTCGGGCTGTGCGTGACGCTCCTGCCGTTCGTCGTCCGGACAAAGCCCGCTGCCGCGCTGCTGCGAGGTCATAAAGCGCTGACAGTCATTGCAGCCGACACGCTGACCTTTCTCCTGATGATGACAGCGATCGGCGTCCGCACCGGTGCGCCGGGCTTCTTCCGGTATACCGCCGCCTTTGCGATTCCGCCGCTTGTATGGATCTGGGCAATGCTGCTGCTGATCCGCTACACGAAATGGAACGGTCTGCTCAAAGCTGCTGCCTGCATTCTCGTCACCTCGCTGGTCTTCTTCTTCAACGATACTTTCGTGATCGCAATGCTTGGCTTCGGGCGGTACTTCCCGCACTTTGACACTTCGCTCAGAACCGGAGAAAGCTGGAACGGCATCATATGCTGGTGTGTGCTGGCTGCCGGCGTGTTCCTCTCTGCAATCTTCGCTGCCTTCGGATTTGTAAAAATGAACAGAAAGGATGCATCCAAATGAAAACTGCAAGAAAAATTCTGATTACACTCTGCGCCGTACTGACAGCGGTCTGCTTCACAGGCTGTGTGTTCAGCGTCAATGACTATGAGAACGCCGATCAGTACAATGCCGGCGACTTCGACACAAACTGCAAGATCACAGTACTGGACATCAACTGGACATCGGGCAATGTGAACATATCGTATCACGACAAGGAAACGGTAGCGGTAACGGAACACTGCGACCAGCAGCTTGACCCTTCACAGAAGGTGCAGACATGGCTGGAGGGAACGACGCTGCACGTCCGGTACTGCAAGCCCGGCATCAACTTCAATCTGAAAAATCCGAAAAAAGATCTGGATATCAGACTGCCGAAGGAGCTGAAGCTGGATACGCTGGACTGCGGCTGCACCACCGCAGCGGTTACCCTGACCGATATTGCTGCGAACACCCTGAACGCGGAAGTGACCTCCGGTTCGCTGACCCTGACCGGCTGCTCGGCAAAAACGCTCAAAATGGAATGCACCTCCGGAAATATCACAGCCGAACAGAAGGGCAGCTCGGATCAGATCACTGCGGAAAGCACCTCCGGCGCAATCCGCATTACAGCGGAAACTGCCAAGGCTGTTGCAATCAAATCCACTTCCGGCGATACGGAAGTCCGTGTGCAGCAGTGTGACACACTTTCTGCATCCGGCACCAGCGGCGGCAAAACGCTGCATCTGGCTTCGCTGCCTGCCTCCGCGGAGATCGAAGCAACCTCCGGCAATGTCAATCTGTTTGTGCCGAAAAATGCAGATCTCACACTGTCCGTCAATCAGACCTCCGGCAAATTCAATTCAGATCTTGCATTTGCCATAGACGGCGCTTCCTACAAAGCAGGAAGCGGCGCAAGCAAATTCTCGGTTGAAACGACCTCCGGAAATATAACCGTCCAAGAAGAACCGTAACAAATAAAATCCCCGCTGACTGTATGGTGCAGACAGCGGGGATCTCTGTATCCGGAGTTGCTTTTTCGGGAACAGTGTGGTATAATTGATACGCAAATTGTTTTTTGGCACGGTACACCGTACCAGCCGAAATCACACAGAAAAGGCGGGGCGTTGCGATTGGCAGCTGCATCAAAAAAAGCGAAAAAAGCCTGTGCGGTCATGACATTTCTGGCTGCACTGATCTTTGCAGTCATCGGCATCATTGAGATCAGGATATACAAAACAACAAAGGCGGACTGCACCGCCGCAACGGAAGGCGCTGTGGTATTTGAAGGGAACAGCAGACAGCGGAACCTCGATCCGGTCGAGAGCAGGTATCTGACCTCAAAAAAAGCATGGAGACAAATCGAAATCGAAACCGAAAGCGCCTTCCGGCACAAACGGCTGTATGCCGATGCATCTGTCGGACAGAAGGGCGACCGCGTAATCATTCATTTTGATCCGGATGATCCGGATACATACTACCTCAATGACGGCGTGAATCATTACAGAACGACTGCGGTCATCGGATTTGCCGCAGGCGGACTGATGCTGTGCCTGACCGTCTTTCTCATTTATCTGATCGTCCGTCCGCCGAAAAAGAAGCCGAACACCAAACGCCCGCAGGCACATCCGGGGAAGGGGCAGCGAAACAGAACATGACCGGCGATGAGCCGTTCCCGGAAACCTTCTTGCATTCCGGCGGAAATCATGGTATAATAAACACAGCACCGACCGAAAGGAGCATTTTCATGTACGAACCGAAAAAAATCATTGTTGTCACCGGACATTTCGGCTCCGGCAAGACGAATTTTTCCACGGCACTGGCACTCTCGCTCGCCGCACAGGGCAAGCCTGTCACCGTCGTGGACTTTGACCTCGTGAACCCGTACTTCCGCACCGCAGACTTCAAGGAGGCATTTGCCCGTCACGGCATCACGCTCCGTGCGCCGGATTACGCGAACACCAACGTCGATATTCCGAGCGTGCAGTTTGACCTCGGCGGACTCGCTGCCGGCGAGGGTCATCTCATCATTGATGTCGGCGGCGATGAGGACGGCGCAATCGCGCTGGGACGCTATTCGCATGTGCTGAACAGCTATGCGGAGACCAATGAGCTGGATATGCTCGCCGTTGTATCCTTCCGCCGCTATCTCACGCGCACCGCAGCCGATGCAGCAGAATACCTGCGCGGCATCGAGCGCACCAGCCGCATGAAGCTGACGCATCTTGTCAACAACACGAACCTCGGCATGGAAACGACCGCCGCGATGATTGCGGAGAGCCTGCCGAATTGCAGAGAGCTGAGCGAGCTGATGCAGCTGCCGGTCGCCTGCGTGACCGTTCCGGACTTCGTCACCGCACCGGACATTCCGGATTACGATGTGATGCAGGTGCCGGTCGTTGTCCGTCTGCCGTGGATGCCGCAGTCGGAGGCACTGAACTGAAAAACCCCTATATAAACCAAAAAGCACGGCTGTGATCGGCAGCCGCGCTCATGGGAAGAAGTAGAGAGGTATTATTTATCATGTTTACATGCTTATTATAACATTTCTCACGCGGAATTGCTTGCACATTTCTTCAAATTTCCGTGAATAAGCTGTGAACACATGAAAGGAGCTAAACGATTTGCCAGAGAATCTGTGCATATTTGACAGCCATTCCCATTACACCGACGAAGCGTTCGATGCCGACCGTGATGCACTTTTCGCCTCATTCCCCGAAAAAGGCGTGCGCCGCTGCATGGTCTGTGCGACGGATCTGCCCTCTGCGCAGGCGTGTCTTGACCTTGCAGACGCATATCCTTCTCTGCTGATCACCGCAGTCGGCGTGCATCCGGAAACACCCGATGCACCGGAAGGATACCTCGACCGTCTGCGGGAATTCACGAAGCATCCGTCTGTCAGAGCGATCGGTGAGATCGGTCTGGATTATCACTACGAGGACTGCGATCCGGTGCAGCAGAAGGTCATTCTGCGCGAGCAGCTCGCACTCGCAAAGGAGCTGCATCTGCCGGTCATTCTGCACTGCCGCGACGCGATGGGCGATATGCTGGAGATTCTGCGGGAATTCGCGCCGCTGGAAGGCGTGATGCACTGCTTTTCCGGCTCTGCGGAGTCGGCACAGGAGGTGCTGAAGCTGGGGCTGTATATCGGCTTCACCGGCGTCATCACCTTCAAAAATGCCAAAAAGCCGCTGGCTGCGATGCGGAGCGTGCCGGTTGACCGGCTGCTGCTGGAGACAGACTGCCCGTATATGGCACCGGTCCCCTACCGCGGAACGCGCTGCGACAGTACGATGCTGAATGAGACTGCGGCGGTCATGGCGCGGGAAAAGGGCGTCACGACAGAGGAAATCTGCCGGATCACCGCAGAAAACGCCGCGAGATTATTTCACTGTGAGGTGTAATTGACATGGAAGAGCATAAGCCGCGAAATCAATTCGACATTCCTGCTGTCTTTTATTTTGAAGTCGGGAATACGCATTCCGGCAGCCGCGATCATCTGCGGTATCAGGTGAAGCCGGAGGACGGCAAGCTGGTCATCGAAACATGGTCTGAGGATGTCTGCTATGACATCGCGAAGGAGCGCGGCATCATCAGCGGCTCTGCGGAACCGCCGATTTCGCCGGAGGGATTTCAGGAGATGCTTGCATTTTTGCAGCAGGAATACGAGCGCGCAGAGGCTGCCGCCCGCTCGCAGGGCGCTCCGGAGGGCGCATGAGTGATGCGCAGATGCAGCGCGGGAATCCGTCAATCATACCAACACAATGCCCCGAAGCATCCGATTGCTTCGGGGCATTGCTTTCTATACGGGATTGTTCCGGTTACTTTGCAGCCTGTGTCAGCGTCATCGTCTTGCCGTTGCTGACTGCCGTCACGGTTCCGTCCGGCGTATAATACGCCTCCACACCGCGATCCTTCAGCGTCTGCACCGTCGAAGGGTCCGCATACTCCTGATTGGAGCAGCAGATGACCGTATACTTCGGATTGACTGCATTCAGAAAATTCTCCGTCGTTGAGAGGTAGTTGCCGTGATACGGGAATTTGAGGAAGGTCACCTCGCCGAGTGACATCGCCATGATCTCCTGCTGCCGTGCTTCCTCGGCATCGCCTGCGAACAGCAGCGTATTTTCGCCGTGCTGCACATACAGCACCAGCGAAAAATCGTTCTCCTCATTCTTGCCGTAGTTGGTCTTATTCGCTGCGAACAGCTGGAAGGTTGCATCATCGCTGACCCACGACTGCGCAGTACCCGCAGCCATTTTCGTCAGTTCCTTGCCCTTTTCTGTAATCTTCTCCATGAAGCTCTGATATTCCTCAGAGGACGCGGTATAATCCGGCACATAGATCGTGCCGACGTTCATGCGGTTGACAAGACGCGCCGCGCCGCCGACATGGTCCTTGTCATAGTGTGTAATCATCAGGGTGTCGATCGTGTCAATGCCCTGTGCTGTCAGGAACTGCTCAATGTCCTTGCCGTCGCCCTTGTTTCCGGCATCGACGACTGTGACGCTGTTCGCAGTCTGAATCACCATCGCGTCAGCCTTGCCGACGTCAAAGACCGTGACGGTGACGTCGCCGGTGACCGCGGGGACATCAGCCTTGCTGACGGCACTCTGCCCGCTGCCGCTGTCCTTTCCGGTGCATCCGGTCAGCAGTGCTGCTGCCGCAGAGAAAATCGCGGCAAAGCGCTTCCATTTGATTCTGAGTGGCATAGATCGGTTCCTCCTTTTGACTGTTGATCCGGACAGGGTGCTCCCCTGCCGGTTTCATCATACGCGATTTGTTTGTCAGTTTCGTGCAAATTCCGTTGGGAAAAGATGAAAACTGCTTCTGCGGATCAGTATAGCACCGTTTGCTTTGGTGAATCTGAAATATGTCACTCGTTGGGGTCGATGTCCTTCCAGTAATGCACAAGATATTCCGTACCGGACCAGACCGTCAGAATCGCAGCGATCCAGAACAGCACTTGCAGTCCGATCTCCAGACCGGTATAGACCGCACCGGGAATTGACAGCCCGAACGCATTGAAATCCAGCCGGAACGACCAGTAGACCAGCGCACCGATCAGCGCGACCATGGTAAATGCGGTCTTGAGCTTGCCGGCAAAGCCCGCCGGCACGACGGTTCCCTTGCCCGCGACCACCAGCCGCAGCGCAGAGACCATGAATTCCCGTGATACAATCAGCAAAAACGCAACAATATTCAGCTTCTGCTGCTGAAGCAGGCAGGAAAGCGCGGCAATGACCAGCACCTTGTCCGCGAGCGGATCAAGGAACTTGCCGAAATCCGTGATCTGGTGATTTTTTCGCGCCAGATGACCGTCGATCGCATCCGTGATCGAAGCGATTACAAAGACGATGGTTGCGATCAGATAATGCGCCGGAAGATTCCAGTAGAAAAACAGGACAAATACCGGCACCAGCAGGACACGCAGCAGCGTCAGCTTATTCGGGGTATTCAACGGGCAGTCACCTCTCCTATCACATCATAATCCGCCGCATCCGTAATGCGGACGGTCACATACTGTCCGACGGCATAGCCTGCGTCGGGCGGCTCCGGCAGATACAGTCTGCCGTCAACATCGGGCGCTTCTGCGGGCGTTCTTGCCAGCCATGCCTCAGCCTCCGCATCATAGCCCTCGATCACCGCTTCCGTGATCTCGCCGATCCGTTCAGCACTTTTCTCCGCTGCGACGGTCATCTGCTGCTCCATGAGCAGTTCAGCGCGGTGCTGCCGGACATCCTCATCGACCTGATCGGGCATCCGTGCCGCGACGGTATTTTCCTCCTCGGAGTACGCAAAGCAGCCCATCCGGTCAAAGCGCATCTCCTGCACAAATTCTGCCAGCTCATCGAACTGCTCCTGTGTTTCGCCGGGGAATCCGACCAGCAGCGTAGTACGCAGGGTCAGATTCGGAATGCGGCTCCGAAGCTTATGAATGAGCGTCCGGAGCGATTCGCGGTCGCCCTGCCTGCGCATCCGCTTCAGAATCTCTGCATTGCAGTGCTGGAGCGGAATATCAAGATATTTGACGATCTTCGGCTCGCTTGCAATGACGTCGATCAGCTCATCGGTGATGCGCTCCGGATAGCAGTACAGCACGCGGATCCAGCGGAAGCCCTCAATCGCACAGAGCTGTCTGAGCAGCTCAGGCAATCTGGAGACACCGTAGAGATCTTCGCCGTAGCGGGAGGTATCCTGTGCGATGACTGCAAGCTCTGTCACGCCCGATGCTGCAAGCTCCCGCGCCTCGTCCAGCACATCTTCCATCGGCACGGAGCGGAATTTTCCGCGGATTGCCGGAATCGCGCAGTAGGTACATCCGTTGGAGCAGCCTTCTGCGATCTTGAGATATGCAAAGAAGGGCAGCGTCGAGAGCAGGCGCTCGCCGGTCAGCGGCATGCAGTTCTTCGGTGCAAACTGCGTCACGCGGTCGCCCGCTGTCACGCGCTCCAGCACCGAGCAGATATCGTTCTGGTCACCGATGCCGATGACGGCATCGACCTCCGGAAACTGCTCTGAAACCTCCTGCTTATAACGCTCCGCAAGGCAGCCCGTCACGACAATGCGCTTCAGGCTGCCTTCCTCCTTTCGCTGAATGAGCGAAAGGATCTGTTCGATTGCTTCTTCCTTTGCAGCCTGAATGAATCCGCAGGTATTGACGACCGCGACATCCGATTCTTCGATGTCGGCAGTCAGCGCAAAGCCTGCCTGCTTCATCCGGTGCAGCATTCGCTCGGAATCCACCAGATTTTTGGAGCACCCCAGCGAGATCATGCTGACGTTCATAAACGCCTCCGAGAATATGTAATAATTGTACCGCTCCGCGATGATTGATTCCGGGGCGTCCCCCGCAATCGGAACCCGTCCTTTTCCGCGGACTTTGTCATTCCTGATCTTCCAGCCATGCGTAATAATCTTCGATCGCATAGCGAATCTGTTGATATGTGTAGCCGCGCCGGACAAGCGCCGCCGTGACCTTCTCGGTCGCCCTGCGGTCGTCCGGATCTGTCAGATACCGCGCATATTTCTTTTGCAGGATCTCAAGCAGCTGCTCCGAGATCTGTTCCGCATCATTATATTCCGCCAGCGCGTCGTCAATGTCCTCCTGCGACAGCCCGCGGTGCCGCATCTCATATTCTGCGCGGCGGATGCCGTATTTCTTGCCCTCGACGAAATGCCGTGCAAGCTGCTCCGCATAGAGCGCATCATTCAGGAAGCCGTAGCGTGTCAGCTTTTCCAGCGCCGCCAGTACGGCGTCCTCCTGTGCATTCTGCGCACCCATGAGCTTCTGATAAAGCTCGCGGTAGGAATAGCCGCGCTTTTCGAGCAGATACAGCCCGTATTCATAAGCGCGGCGCTCTGCTGCACGCTGCCGCAGTCCGGCGATCTCCTCCGCATCGAGTTCATCGCCGATGTGCAGACCCTCTGCCTGCACCAGCTCCGCGTGCAGCCAGAGCTGATCGCCGCTGTCGAGCAGGATCTCACAGAGCCTGCCCTTCGCCGGCGTGATCGCTTCAATTTTCATATTTCATGCCTTCCGGATCATTCCTCCGGTGCAAATTCCTCGAAGTTGTCATCCATGAGGTCATCCGGTGCGGCATCCAGCGCAGCCTGCGTATCCGCAGCGGCATTATCCGCCTGTGCTTTTGCCTTGGAGACCGCGGCATCCTTCTTGTTCTTCTTCGAGGCAAGGACAATGCTGTCCTTCTGTGCGAGAATCTTCTGCTCGACTTCCTTTGCGAAGTCCGGCTCATTTTCAAGCAGAACCTTGACGGCATCGCGTCCCTGACCGAGCTTGCGGTCGCCGTAGCTGAACCACGAGCCGCTCTTGTGGATGATGTCGAGATCGACGGCAAGATCCAGCACCTCACCGATGCGGGAAATGCCGTGACCGTACATCATGTCGAATTCGCACTCCTTGAACGGCGGTGCGACCTTATTCTTGACGATCTTGACGCGGGTGCGGTTGCCGATGATTTCAGCGCCGTCCTTAATTGCCTCACCCTTGCGCACCTCCATACGGACAGACGCATAGAATTTCAGCGCTCTGCCGCCGGTCGTGGTCTCAGGGTTGCCGTACATGACGCCGATCTTTTCACGAACCTGATTGATGAAAATGGCAACGCAGTTCGACTTTGCGATGACCGGTGTCAGCTTGCGCATTGCCTGTGACATCAGTCTCGCGAGCATACCGACATGCGAATCGCCCATTTCGCCCTCGATCTCGGCACGGGTCGTCATGGCTGCAACCGAGTCGATGACGATGACGTCGATCGCACCGGAGCGCACCAGTGCTTCCGCAATCTCCAGTGCCTGCTCACCGCTGTCCGGCTGCGAGACCAGCAGGTCATCGGTATTGACGCCGAGTGCTGCGGCATAGACCGGATCGAGCGCATGCTCA
The DNA here is from genome assembly GCA_946531975.1 of uncultured Ruminococcus sp. Lineage (GTDB taxonomy): Bacteria > Bacillota > Clostridia > Oscillospirales > Ruminococcaceae > Firm-04. The sequence continues at coordinate 15,746 of CAMNAY010000009.1, forward strand.
ACGTCCACGAATGCCGCTTCACCGCCGAGCTTCTGCGCCTCCGCGATGATCTGAAGCGCGACGGTCGTCTTACCGGAGCTTTCCGGTCCGTAGATCTCAACGATTCTGCCGCGCGGCACACCGCCGATGCCCAGCGCCATATCCAGCGTCAGCGAGCCTGTCGAGATCGACTGCACATTCTGC
>CAMNAY010000010.1 GCA_946531975.1 uncultured Ruminococcus sp.
CTGCGTATGTGCGCGGCATCGCATCGCTCTATGAATTCGACTTCGGCGACCTCTCCGGCTGGACATATACCGTCAACGGTGAGCGTCCGTCCGTGGGCTGCGGAAGCTGTATCCTGCACGACGGAGACAAAGTCGCATGGATCTACACAATCAATCTGTAATCGGAGAAACAGTATGAACATTACACTGAAAAAGCCGGACAGCAGTATGCAGGCTGATGCACTGGACTTCCGGCAGGAATTCTTTGACAGCGGCGAGCAGGTCATCAACGGCTCGGAGCTGCTCGACCGCACCGAACAGTACGCCGACTGGCTGCAAAGCGTTACGGCAAATGCCTGTGCGGAGACGGTCAGTCCGGACTGGGTGCTGACCGACACGTTTTTTGCATTGGATGCAGCAAACCGCATCGTCGGCATCATCGACCTGCGGCATACGCTGAACGAATTTCTGCGCGATTTCGGAAACTGCGGGTACAGTGTCCGCCCTTCTGAGCGCAGAAAGGGCTATGCGACGGAAATGCTGCGGCAGCTTTTGCAGATTGCGGCGGACGCGGGGCTAACCGCGCTGCACCTGTCCGTCGAGCGGGACAATGTGCCCTCTGTGCGGACAATCGTGAAAAACGGCGGGGTATACGAACGCAGCTTCACCTTTGAGGGCGGGGAAGCGGATATTTACCGCATTGCCCTTCCGCCGCAGCATGAGGCACAGGCATGAGAACCTATGACGCAATGAATCCGCTTGCCGTTGCAGTTCAGCTTCTGCTGACCGCCTGTATTACCGTGTTCTGCATGGATCCGGTGCTGCTTGGGCTGTCGCTCTGCGCTGCAATGGCGCTCTTTTTCATGCGGAACGGCACGGGACACAAGGGCTTTCACGCGCTGGCGCTGGGACTTCCGCTGCTGTTCATGCTGCTGAACCCGCTCTGGAATCAGCACGGAACGAGCGTGCTGTTTTTCATCAATCACCGTGCAGTCACGAAGGAAGCGCTGTGGTTCGGCGCCGTGACGGGCATCCGGCTGGCGGCGGTTCTGTACTGGTTCCGCACGTTTTCCGACCTGATGACCAGCGACAAGCTGTTTTATCTGCTGCGGTTTCTCTCCCCCAAGCTCGCGCTGATCTTTTCGATGGCAGTGCGGAATCTGACGCTGTTCCGGCAGCAGATGCACAAAATCCAGAATTCGCAGAAGGCACTCGGACTGTACCGTGAGAAGCATCTGATCGACGATGTGCGCGGCGGGATCCGCGTGTTTTCTGTGCTGATTTCGTGGGCACTCGAAAACGGCATCATCACGGCTTCGAGCATGGCGGCACGGGGCTACGGCATCGGAAAACGAAGCTCCTGCACGAATTTCCGCTGGAAACGGCAGGACATTGTGCTGCTGCTGTCGGCGCTGCTGCTCGCCGGAACGGTCATTGTCCTGATCGCGAAAGGATATCTGGAACGGCAGTTTTATCCGGTCATTCAGCCGCCCGTTCACGGGGCGTTCTGGTATACCGCTGTCATCGCATATGCGGCACTGGCGCTGCTGCCGCTGCTGCATGAGGGAAAGGAGGCGCTGATATGGTATCGCTTGCGGTCGAACATCTGACGGTCACATATCCCGAATGCGCCGAGCCGGTGCTGCGGGATGTGAATTTTACGCTGGATGCCGGTGATTTTGCAGTGATCTGCGGGCCGACCGGCTGCGGGAAAACCACGCTCATGCGAATGCTGAAGCGCGAGCTGACCCCGCTTTGTACGCAGAGCGGCTCGGTCGCCTTCGAGGGGACACCGCTCTCTGCACTCGATGCGCGAACCTCTGCGGCACAGATCGGCTTTGTCATGCAGCATCCCGAGCAGCAGATCGTCACGGACAAGGTCTGGCATGAGCTAGCCTTCGGACTGGAAAATCTCGGCACGCCGCAGGACATCATGCGCCGCAGAATCGCAGAAATTGCGTCCTATTTCGGCATGGAGCCGCTGCTGGACCGCGATCCCTCGCTGCTCTCCGGCGGTCAGAAGCAGATGCTCAACCTTGCCTCTGTGATGATCATGCAGCCGCGTCTGCTGCTGCTCGATGAGCCGACTGCGCAGCTCGACCCGATCGCGGCGGCGGACTTTCTTACCACGCTGCACCGGCTGAATCAGGATTTCTCGGTGACGATCCTGCTCGCGGAGCACCGGCTGGAGGAGGTCATTCCGCAGGCGAGCCGCCTGATTCTCATGGGGCAGGGGACGGTCACGCACAGCGGCAGACCCGCAGATATTCTCGCGCAGCTCCCGCCGGATGCACCGGTCATGGCGGGGATGCCTGCGGCAGTCCGGCTGTATCATGCGGCAGGAGGGCGGGGGACTTGCCCGCTCTCGGTCAACGATGCGCGAACAAAATTCATGCCGCAGTATGCGCAAAAAGTGCGGGAGCTGCCGGAGCCGGAACCCCGTCCACATACAGAACCCGCCCTGCGCTTCCGGGAGGTCTTCTTCCGGTATGAACGAAACGGAAAGGACGTTCTTGCTGACCTTTCGTTTACCGTTGAAACGGGAGAGCTGTTCTGCATTGCAGGCGGAAACGGCGCGGGCAAATCGACCGTGCTGTCCGTGATTGCCGGACTGCGCCGTGCATACGCGGGAAAAATCGAGATTTTCGGCAAAAAAATACAGGATTATAAGGGGCGATCGCTGCATCAGGAATGCGTGACGCTGCTGCCGCAGGATGTGCAGACGGTCTTCCTGAAGAATACGGTCGCTGAGGAGCTGGCGGAGATCAGCAAAAACTACCGTGAGGAGCTGCGGGATTTTCCGTTTGAACTGGAGCCGCTGTTGCAGATGCATCCCTACGACCTCAGCGGCGGTCAGCAGCAGCTCGCGGCTTTGGCGAAGGTCATGCTGACGCACCCGCGCCTGCTGCTGCTCGACGAGCCGACCAAGGGGCTGGATGCCAATGCAAAGGAGCAGCTTGCGGCGGTGCTGCACGGGCTTCAGGCGCAGGGCGTCACGGTGCTGCTCGTCACACATGATATCGAATTTGCGGCGTGTCATGCTGATCGCTGCGGCTTTCTGTCCCGCGGCGCGATGATCTCCGCGGATATTCCGACGCGCTTTTTTGCAGATAATGCGTTCTATACGACCGCTGCGAGCCGCATTTCCCGCGGATTCTATGACCGCGCCGTGACAGTCGCGCAGACGGCGGAGCTGTGCAGGCGCAACGGCCTGCGCACAGATGCCGGAAAGGAGGGCGCTGCCGATGCTGGTCATCCGCTCTGAAAAGATCCGGCACATGCTCGGCACCGCGCTGCCGTTCGCGATCATGCCGGCGCTGGTGCTGCTGCTGCCGGTCGGTGTGCAGGCGCAGTATTACGCGCTGGTGAGCTTCCTGATGGTCGTTCTGGCGCTGCTGCTGTTTTTGTCGGGATTTGAACGCAGGGAGCTCGGTACGCGCCGGATGATCCTTGTCTCGGTGATGACCGCGCTCTCGGTGATCGGGCGGCTGCTCCCGCTCATCAAGCCGATCACCGCGCTGACGATTCTTTCTGCGCTGTATCTGGGGCGCGAGGCAGGATTTCTGGTCGGGGCGCTCTCGGCGGTGCTCTCGAATTTCATTATGGGGCAGGGACCGTGGACGCCGTTTCAGATGCTTGCGTGGGGACTGATCGGGCTGTTTGCTGGCATTTTTGCGAAGCCGCTGATGAAGTCGCGGCTGCTGCTCTACGGCTACGGGCTGCTCTCCGGCGCGGCATATTCCATGCTGCTGGACATCTGGACGACGGTCTGGACCTACAAGGAATTCACACTGCATGAATATGCTGCCGCGCTCGCGACCGCACTGCCGTACACGATCCTGTATGCGGTCTCCAATCTGCTGTTTCTGATGATCTTCACAAAGCCGATCGGCGATAAGCTCATGCGCATCAAAAAGAAATACGGTCTGTGAAATAAAATGAAGCCATAGTACCTCTGATGTCATATCAGAAATACTATGGCTTTTCTGTTGGCGTGTTTTTTTTTATGCTGGAATCGCACCGGGAGAGCATTCTTGCGCCGACTATGTGGCTCCTTGGGAGCGGCGCGGCTGTGCCGCCTTTCGCGTCACGGCACCGCGCCCTGCGTGGCGGGGGGCTACGCGCCTACCCTTTTGTGTGGTGACTTTTTTATCGAAATGTGCTAAAATATATGTATCACATTTCTGTGCTTTTAAGCCGGATTTTACAAAGGGGGGATCCCAGTGCATCCGGATTCAGGCTGATGCACCTGAGGGCGGACAACGGACAGCCGCGAAAAATGTCCGAATCTATCTGGAGTGAAAAGGGGTAATGTGAATATGTGGTTGGGTATATTGATCGTGATCGGTGCAATCGGTATCGGTGTTGCGATCGGACTCGCCCAAACGCTGCCGAAAATGAAAGGGGAGCGGGCAAAGAATCAGGCTGCAATGGCATCCGGTGACCTGATTAAGCGCGATACGAATTTCTACAAGGACAAGGAATTCTTTGTCGCGCATATCGAGGATCAGCAGGCTTTTTACTCGGCGCTGTCAGCCGCCGTCGCAAAGCACGGTGTTTGCAGAGCGTCCGGAAATTACGGCAGCCGGGTCGTCTTTCAGGGCATCCGCGGCAAATGGTCGGCAGAGCTTGTTCGGATCCCGTCAAATGACGGCACAGTGCGGTATTCCTTCAGTCTGTCGAATTTTGAGCAGACCAGTGCATCCAGCTTTGCTGATGAGCAGATGATGTCGGTTGACCTCAATTATATTCTGACAGCGATTGAACGGACATTCTTACAGTTCGATCCCCGCACGCAGGTTTCCGCGCAGGCGATTGCCTTCCGGTCGGATTCCGTTGTTTACTGAATAAAAAGGAGAGTGTACACATGAAAACCTTGTTACTTATCGTCATTATTGTTCTGATTTCGCTTCCGTTTTATTATCTCAGACGGTTTATCAATAAGAAAATCAATGACGGCGTAGACAATATCTTCAACAAGGCAGAGGCTGCATACCGCAACAAGAAGCATCAGCAGCAGGGCACGCAGAATCTTGCGGACCGGTATGCAAATGTTCCGCAGCAGCCCAACAATCAGAATAACGGCAATCAGCCGCCGCAGTAATCCTTGCAGAAACGGAATGCCCCGAAGTGATTGGGTTCACTTCGGGGCATTGTGTTTTCATCGTTTGCCGTTCAGGGCATTCTCAATGGCAGTGTTATTTCACATACTTTGAGAGATCGAGGTTCAGACCCTTGATGCCGTTTGCAATGATCTGTGCAACGACCGGAGCGCCGGTTTCGGTGAAGTGTGTGAAGTCAGTACCGCCGGTTGCGCCGCCGAGATAGTAATTCTTGACGGTGTTGTAGTCGCGCTTGTTAAAGTCGTCGGTCATCGCCTGACCCAGATCGAAATACGAAACCTTGTACTTGTTCGCAAGCATCTTGCAGGCAGAATCAATATTCCGGTAGCCGACCTTGAAGGGCTGCGACTGATTCTTGATTGAGAGGGTCGGGCTCATCAGAATCGGCGTTGCACCCTTTTCCAGTGCGCCCTTGATGTAGAAGGTCATGTAATACTCGAAGGAGCCGTCGGTCGGGTTATCGACATTTCCGCAGACCGGCGCATAGCGTTCCGCTTTGCTGTAGTCGCCGTCGTTGATTCCGAAGTCGATCAGGAGATAGTCGCCGGGCTTGATCTGATCGAGGATCGTTGTGAGTCTGCCGTTATCGTAGAAGCTCTTGGAGCTGCGTCCTGCGATGGCATGGTTCGAGACGGTCACATTGTCCGTAAAGTAGTTCTGGAGGTAATAGCCCCAGCCCTGCTGCGGTGCATATTCTGCTCTGTAAGTCTGTGCGGTGGAATCCGAAGCGATGTAGATGACCGGCTTATCCGAGTTGATCTGCTCCGGCTGGGATGATGGATCATAGGACTCTGCGATCGGCTCATCGGTAAAGCTCAGATCAAGGAAGTCGATATTCGGACCGCCCTCCGCGGTGTTGGATTTCAGCGTGATGTAGTTGATGCCGGCAGCGAGCGGAAGCACGAGTCCGCGCTCAGCCCATGTAGTCCATGCGCCGGTTGAGAGGAAGCTCTGCTTCCATACTTTGGTGCTGCCGCTGACGGAGATCATCATTTCGCGGTCATTTGCAGAGCCGTTTGCGATATGGAAGGTGCAGAGGTAATTGCCCTTGAGCTGCACATTGACTGCAAATGTCACGGCGCTCTTGTTCGTGTTGTCGAGGTTCAGGTAGTTTTTGTAGAGGTAGCCTGCATTGGTCTCCTCATTCCAGCCGTCGGTAATGAGCTGTTCTGTCGCGGCATAGCGCGGATCTGCGAAGCTCTCTGTTTCTCCGGTCAGGAATTTGACCAGAATCGCGAGATCTTCACCGTCCGCCTTGAGGTCTGCATTCAGGTCGGATGCCTGCCGCTTGTTATACGGTGCATCGGCATCTGCCAGCACGCGCTTCATCAGTGTGAGGTCAGCGGCATTGATTCTGCCGTCGCTGTTCAGGTCGCCCTGTGCCAGCGGACCGTCTTCGCCGACCGAAGCCGGAAGCATCTGCCATTTCTGGTTGTCCGTGCGGTCATTTTCCCATTCAATCGCGTTTGCGTTTTCGTCATGGGAACCGCCGGTGATGCCGATATAGCTCTTGTAGTTGGAGACAGCGGTCGCAATGTGATAGTAGTCGCCGTCCTTGATGATCTTGAAGACCTGTGCATTGTGGTTCGTGTCGGTCCAGATGCCGACGTTTGTGCCGTTGTCGGTCTTGCCGTCAGCGATGTCGAGCAGGTAGGTGCTGCCGCCTTCGAGCATGGAGTAGATGTGATATGTGCCCTCATCGGCAGCCGCGGAGAACTTCCATGTATTCTTCTCAGAGGGGATCATATCCGCACTCTGCGAGACATTGGCGCCTGCCTTGGCTTCGCCGTTCTCGACGGTGAGGTACATGCCGGATTCGACGTTGCGGAACATCACGGTCGAACCCTCAGCGATTGTCTCGCCGATGACCTCGGTGTTGCCGATCGCGTCCGCCATGAACTGTGCCAGAACGGTTGCGCCTGCGCGGTTCGGGTGGAGACCGTCGTCGAGATACATTGCCGAGACCTGATCCGCAGTCTTTGTCAGGCAGTAATTCTGCCAGAGGTTGAACAGGTCAACGACCTCGATATTGAGCGCCGCACCGACCCTATCGAGTGCGCCGCCGTACCATCTGCTCTGAAGCAGCGGATTGCGCTGGCAGTCGCCGTTTCTTCCCTGCTGCTTGACGAGCATCACGCGCATGCCCTTTGCCATGGCGCGCTTTGCCATGTCGGTGATGATTTCCTCATACTGCGCTTCGGTGGTGTTGTTCTTCGCGTTTGTATCGTTGATGCCGATTGAGATGATGTAGATATCGCCGGGCTGACCGTTCTTTTCGATGACATCGAACTGACCGGCTTCCATGAAGCCTCTTGCGTACTGACCCGACGCCGCCATGTTCATGACCTGCCACTGGTTCGTGTCAATGAAATCGGGGAGCATCTGTGCCCAGCCTGCCTGTGCGGAGCTGTTCAGCGGGTAGTAATTGCAGACGGTCGAGTCGCCGCAGACCCAGATGGTCGGATTGGTATGCGTCTGTGTGGAGATCTGTTTGATTTCCAGCGCGGAGAGCGTATAGGCATAGCCCTCCTTGCCCGCGCAGGCACAGATATTGAGCTGACCGTCCGTGACCGGAACCTGAAGCGTGTGGTAGGCGTTGTTGCCGGTCATGTTGACAATCTGAAGCATCTTTTCGATGCCGACGCTGGTTCGGTTGGTGTTGCCGAGCCAGACCGAGACCTGATAGAGACCGTTCGGGACATCCGCGCAGAAGGTATAGTTTCCTTTGGCAGATGCGTTCTTGAACTGAACGGCATCACTGAGTGCGCCGCTGCCTGATGCGGAGACATTTGCGACGTCCGTGCCGGATGAGAAGCCGTAGCCGCGTGAGGCATTGTAGCTATCGGATGCGGAAACGCCGGTATAGCCGCTGGCGGTTCCGCCCCCGCCGAAGTCAAATTTCCAGTAGGTGTTCGCAGCGGAGACCGGAGCCGCAGACTGCGTGAAAGCCGGCAGAGCAGCGGCAGAGAGTGCGAGGGAAGCTGCTGCTGCTGCGAGCTTCCTCAGTATTTTTTTCATGTTGATTCCCCCTATCATTTCTGTTCGGATCTTTGGAAACACAGGATCCTGCACTGTAATCATACCATTAAATATCGGCGGTGTCAAGAAAAATGATACAGGAGATGCGAATTTGACATGAATCAGAAACAATTATACATTTTTGACAGCTTTTTTATTCCGCTGTGGATTACGGGAGCCTGTTCACAAAAAGCTTTCTGCGAATTCATAGATTGTTCACACTTTATTCAGTAGCATTTTAGATTTATATTGTATAATTAACGCAAGGTTGAAGAAACCTTGTTTCAAATCCCCCAATCCCCCTATGTTTTGTTGATTTCACTTCCTCTTGCAGCTATGTGACATTGGTCACATAGTTTTTTCTTTTTATATTCGCTTTGTAATTTGGTAGCATGTTGCGTTAAATTGGTACTGAAATCAGGAGCCGGTTTTAGTGATGTATAAATTCAGGGATTCCCGTCTGCTTAATAATCAGGCGGGAATCCCTTTGTTTTTGGGTTCGGGCACTGCCGGCGCCCAACGAAAATATACGGCAGGACTGACTTACCAAAAACTTTTGTGAGGCGCTCAATCAGCGATGGGAAAAAATGCTACACCCCGCCGCCGGCGCGGTGAAGGGTGCCGGTGTAGATGACACCGTTCAGCGTGATTTCTGCGGTGATGCTTTCGGACTCATCTGGCTTGTCAAAGCCGTTGAGCCCCTTCGCCTTGATGAGCGCGGGATAATCGACATAGCTGTAATCGAGATCACAGTCGCCGGTCACACCTGCCGCCCGCCCGACATTATACTGCCAGATGCCGTATTGATCGGGATAAGGCGACTGCTGAACGCCCCAGTGCGCGAGCCAGATTGCATACCGCCTGCGGATGCTCTCATCGGTGTAGGTGATGAGACTGCTGTATGAACCGTACAGTCCGACCCAGTAGCCTGCCGCTTCGACCCGTTCGAGAAACGCACGGATGATCGCACTGACCTTCTCTTTTCCGAGCGCGAACTGCTTTTGCAGCTCAACATCATAATAGATCGGATATTCAAATTGCTTACCCTTCAGCACAGCAAGACAGGCATCTGCCTCCAGCCGCGCCTCCTCCGGTGACATGGCGTAGCTGTACCAGTATGCCCCGACCGGAATGCCGCGCCTTTTCGCACCGGCATAGTGCTGCTCGAACATGTTGTCCTTCTGGTAGGCATAGCGGCCGTAGCCCGCGCGGACGATCACGAATTCCGCTGTCACCTGATCCCAGTTTACATTCGTCTGGCAGTAAGAAATATCAATTCCCTGTTTCATAGTTTCCGCCTCCTGTTCAGCTCCTTCCGGATGCGGCGCCGGTTCCGGCGGCTGCTCCGTATTTCAGGATATGCAGCAGCCGGCTCCGGTGCGACAAGTGCATGCGGTTCAGGCAGATTCTTCATCCAGCAGCGCGATATGATACAGACAGCCGTAGTGCTTTCCGCCGATGATCTGTTCGCCGTTGTCATTGAACTGCATCACATTCCGCATGAAGACACCGCTGAAAAAGCCGGTGCTGCCGCGCTGCCCGACAACCGGCAGTCTGGTGAGAATGGTGCGGTCCGCGCTTCCGAGATTGCCGGAGACAACGAAACCGTGACTGTACAGAGACAGTGCGGTGTTATCGCCGAAGCAGGTGGGATAAAACGTGATCCGGTCATCGGGATAGAACGTGACCAGGTGCGTGAAGTACAGGCAGCCGGTCTGACCGTCTGACGTTTTTGCAATCACAAATACGTGCCGCGAACCGGAATCGGAGACGCTGATGAAGCAGATCCCGCCGGTACAGCGCATAACGGTTGCGAGCGGATACCCGTTGAAGCTGCGGTAGTATTCTGCGGATGATCCCTGTGCGGCATAGGGCGCGATAATCCAGTCATTGTTAGCGACGGTCATTGCCGCGACAGGATGCCCGTTCTGCGTACACACGAGTTTGGTAGGATTGTCGGGGTCGTCGAATGAGACATCGTCGAACAGACCGTCACCGACAGACGGGAGCAGAAATGCATACATTTCAGCGAGTGTTTCGGGAGCATGATCGGGAATAAACATCAGGTTACCTCCTCTGCGGTTGTATAGATATCATCGGCAGGACCGCCGTCCGATACAGCCTGTGTATCGGAGTACGCGAACGGCATGCCGGACACAAGCTGCCTCAGACAGAGAAGCAGCTGATCGTAGACATCCTGCGGCGGGTCAGGGTGCAGCGATGCACGGTCATTGATGCAGCAGGCGCAGGGGATGCGGGCAGGTGTCGTCGTGCGGATATCCCCTGCATAGACACCGACCGCGATCTCCGGCGTGTCATAGACAGCGGGGAGAACGGCAGTGTCGCCCTCAAACAGCACATCCGCATACTGCGGCATTCCCGCAGCGTACCAGACCGCCCGCATCGTTTTCACAGCAGATGCGTCCCATTCGGAGTCGAATGAGAATCTTACCGTGTAGTCATTGTTGCCGCATACAATGACGGGCTGCCCCTCTGCACATGCGGTCTTGTCCTTCACTGTAATCCGGATCTCAGGCATGCGCATTCACCTCCGTGCTGCGGTTCTGCTGCATCGCGAGAATCATCTCGTACAGCTCCCGATTGGACGGTGCATACGGGACAAAGGTGTCATCTTCAATCTCTGCGCGGCGGATCATCGGATGCCATGTTTCGCCTGAAACCGTGACACCATCAATGGTGATGATACACGAGAAATCATAGCGTGCGGTATCCGAGGTTACAACGAAATCAACTTCTTCATTATAAACGTAAGTGATCTTTCTTTCTGCATTTTCATTCTCAAAGAACCCCAGCACAATTCTGAATCTGTTCTGATCGAATCCGGAAGCACTGATGGTGTACCGCCCTTTTGGAATCGGGACAGCAGCAGCATAAGATGACTGCCCCTGAACCCCGACAACACGCACGGCAGATGCGCCCGTGGATGTACCTGATGCGGACATGCTTCCGTCCGGATTTTTCACCCACGTCACGCCGGACACAACCCTCGATGCGCTCGCTGTGTTGTTTACGATGTTCTTAGCTCCGGCATTGGCAACAGCACCGAGCGCGGAAGCATCCGCTTTCTCTGCAATTTCGCCGCGAAGTTCAGTATCATCGTAATTTTCGAGCGTGCGCAGCTTCTGCTTTTCGGCGCCGGTCATATGGACGGAGCTGTCTGCGGCATGTGCCTGAAAGCCGTCCACGGCAGCGTCGATCTCCGCGACACGGTGCGCGGAGGACTTGTATTCATCCTGCATAAAATCACCCCTTCACAGTTATGACGGCGCCTGTGCGGTCGCGGATCACAAAGCCCTCTGCATCACAGAGAATGCAGCGGCGCGTCTGTTTTGGCTGAATGATCCGGTTGAGCTGTTCGGTGAGCATCTGATAGCAGTCCGCAGGCTCCGGCGCGGGCGTCGCCGGTGCGTCGGTGATGCAGCATGCGCAGGGGATCACTGCGGGTGACGCCGTGCGGACGGTTCCGGCAGTCACGCCGACGCGCACCGCACAGACGCCGCGCAGAACCGGAACCGGACAGGCATCCCCGCGGAACGGAACTGTCATGCATTCTGCGGAACCGTTCCGGCAGAACTGAAAGACCGCATTCTTTTCCGGAAACAGATTCCATTCGCGGTCGAAATCGAACCGCAGCACATAGCTGCTGTTGCCGCAGACGATCACAGGGCTGCCGTTTACCGCAGCGTTCCGATCGCGGACGGTGACTGCAATATCCGGCATGAAATCACTCCTTTCATACAGGCAGTCAGGGCGGAGCATCCGGCATTCCTCTCTCCGCCGGACGCGCATCTCTCTCCAATCACAGTGCAAAAACGGCGATTTTTTGCACGTTTGCGTACAACATATTTGTTTTTACAATAAAGATTCTGCGAATTGTACAACCGGCTGCGTTCTGCGTATCTTCCGTTTGTGCAGAATAGACAATCTTTTTCTTTGGCGTGTTCATGTGCAGAAAACTGCACATGGCAAACAAATGTGCTTGACAAAACTCCGATTATCTGCTACAATAGAGATAGAACATTTGTTCTTTCTCACTCTAAAAAGCAACCGGAACCAGAATGAAGGAGGAATGTATGATGCAGAGATCAGATACGGCTTGTCAGCGGACAGCAGAGACAGAATGGGTAGAGACAGCCCCCTACACCGCGATGCTGCGGGATTATGAAACGGCAGCGGCGCGGCTTCGGAATCGGATCACGGAGCTGACGGAGGAGCTGAAGGCGGCGGAAAAATCCAAGGCGGGCACACAGGATTCTGCGCGGGCGCAGACCTTGCTGGAGCAGCGCATTGATACGCTCCGGCATGAGTATATTGACACACAGTCCGTAATGCAGCAGATCCGCGTGTATGCGGAGAAGGAGGGTGCAAATGAAAGCAGAGAAGCGGCGGCAGGATGTCAGGGTAAGCGCGTCTGTGCTGGATTTTGACCCATCGCTGATTTACCGGCTCTCGGAGCAAACGGCGGAAACGCTTTCAGAGCTTCCCGACGGCGGCAGGCGGATTATTCGGGCAATGCGGGCGGCATGGGTAACGGAGCTGACTGCATGCCAGCGAAAGTATCTGCTGCTGTATTATCAGGACAGGCATACGATGGCGGATATCGCGGAGCTGTGCGGTGTCGGCGTCGGGACGGTCTCGCGGACGCTGTCGCGGGCGAGAAACCGTCTGCGCCGTATATTGCAATATTACCTCTGACAACCGGCGCGGCGGGCGGCAGCATCGCTGATTGAGCGCCGCGTAAAATTTTTTGGTACGTCAGTCCTGCCGTATATTTTCGCTGGGCGCTGGGCGCTGGAGTGAACCGAGGCGCAGCATTTTTCATCAAACGCGATACGATATGAACAGCCGGACTGCCCCGATCAACAGAAATGCCTGCCTGATGTGACTCAGGCAGGCATTTGTTTGTATATGCTGTAAAACAGATCAGTAATTCTCAGCGCGAAGCTTGAAATAAGCCTGCGGGTGCTTGCAGACCGGACATACTGCCGGTGCCTTCGGTCCGATGACGATGTGACCGCAGTTCATGCACTCCCAGATCATGTCGCCGTCGCGGGAGAAGACCAGACCGCCCTCGACATTCGCGAGCAGCTTGCGGTAGCGCTCCTCGTGTGCCTTCTCGATTTTGCCGACCATCTCAAACAGTGCTGCGATTCTGGTGAAGCCTTCCTCGCGCGCGACCTTCGCGAACTCAACATACATGTCGGTCCATTCGTAGTTCTCGCCGTCGGCTGCTGCCTTCAGGTTTTCAATGGTATCCGGAATATCGCCGCCGTGCAGCTCCTTATACCAGAGCTTTGCGTGTTCCTTCTCGTTATTTGCGGTCTCCTCAAAGATCTCCGCAATCTGGACATATCCTTCCTTGCGTGCCTTGGATGCAAAGTAGGTGTACTTGTTGCGCGCCTGCGATTCACCTGCAAATGCAGCCTGCAGATTTGCTTCGGTTCTTGAACCTTTCAGTTCCATTGCAGTTTCCTCCTTTGAATATCAGATTGGGTCTCGCCTGATGTACCGGACGGCACATCTTCCCTTTATTATACCTATAATTGCCGGTTTTGTCAATGCGCATTTTGTGAAAATCGGAAAATTCGCGGATGCAGGTGGTTTCCGGGTGCGCCGCTCTTGACAAATTCCGCAAAATCGAATAAAATAAGTAGCAGGAGACCCGCGCTCCGTATGGATTCCGGTCAGAGAGACAGCGCCCGCAGGCTGAAAGCGCGTCACGGAGTCAGGCAGCAGCGGCAACACTCCCGCGGATGCAAAAAGCATGCGCACAACTCCAAATGCCCCAAAAAAAGTGAACCTTGCGTCCGCAGATGCGGAAACAGGTTAAATCGGGTGGCACCGCGGGGTTTCATGACAGTGAAACGCTCGTCCCGAAGCAGCTTGCAGAGAAAGCAGGCAGCTTTGGGGCGTTTTTATTTTGAACGGTTTTTTGAACAGGAGGAGAACACTATGTACCGTACCGTAATGTGCAATGCACTTCGGAAGGAACACATCGGACAGACCGTCTCGCTGGCGGGCTGGGTCGATACGATCCGCGACCACGGCGGCGTGCTGTTTCTGGCGCTGCGCGATGAGACCGGCATCACACAGGTCGTCTTCCATGACGACGAAATGCTCAGGGGCATCGGCAGAGAGACTGTTATCTCTGTCACAGGAAAGGTCGTCGAGCGCGACGCAGAGACCGTTGACCCGAAGCTTGAGACCGGTCTGGTCGAAGTGCTGGTCGAGAAGATGGAGCTGCTCGGACCCTCGAAGCAGATGCTGCCGTTTATTCCGGCAGAGTCGCTCGATACCCGTGAGGAGGTGCGCCTGAAGTACCGCTACCTCGACCTGAGAAACCCGAAGATCCATGAGAACATCATTCTCCGCTCGAAGGTCATCACCTTCCTGCGCCGCAAAATGGAGGATCTTGGATTCCTCGATATCCAGACCCCGATTCTGACCGCATCTTCGCCTGAGGGTGCGCGTGATTTCCTTGTTCCGAGCAGAAAGCACAAGGGCAAGTTCTATGCGCTGCCGCAGGCACCGCAGCAGTTCAAGCAGCTGCTCATGGTCTCCGGCTTTAACAAATACTATCAGATCGCACCGTGCTTCCGCGATGAGGATGCGCGGCAGGACCGTTCTCCGGGAGAGTTCTATCAGCTCGACTTTGAAATGGCGTTCGCAACACAGGACGAGGTTCTGGCTGTCTGCGAGGAGGTCATTTCCGAGACCTTCCGCAAGTTCAAGCCCGATGCCGTGATCTCTCAGGCGCCGTTTGAGCGCATCACCTACCGCGATGCGATGATGAAATACGGCTCGGATAAGCCCGACCTGCGCAACCCGCTTCAGATCATCGACCTGACTGATTTCTTCGCAAATGTGGACTTCCCGATCTTCAAGGGCAAGCCGGTGCGCGGCATCGTCGCAGACTGCGCAGGCTGCTCCAAGAAGTTCTTTGAGGATTCGCTGAAGTTCGCGACCTCGATCGGCATGAAGGGTCTGGGCTATCTGACCGCTGTCGAGGGTCAGGCAAACTTCAAGGGCCCGATCGACAAGTTCCTCTCCGATGCACAGCGCGATGAAATCCGTCAGCTCTCCGGCATCAAGGACGGCGAGACTGTGTTCTTCATCTCCGACAAGAAGGGCATCGTGGACAGCTACGCGGGTCAGATCCGCAACTGGCTGGGCGAGCGTCTCGACCTCATCGAGAAAAACGCATTCCGCTTCTGCTTCGTCGTCGATTTCCCGATGTACGAGATCAACGAGGAGACCA
>CAMNAY010000011.1 GCA_946531975.1 uncultured Ruminococcus sp.
CCCGCATTGACGTACTGCACCTTTGCAGCGGCTTCCGGGAATGATTTGACCCACCATGCCATTGCGCGGTCGGCATATTTCTCCTGTCCGCTGGTCGCGCCGGTGCCCTGTGTGATCGAGCCGCCGATTACGCCGAAGGTGATCGCCTCGCCGTTCTGCGCGCGCTTCATGACGTTCGCAAGGCGGGCACGGTTTCCGGTGTTCAGCACGGAACGCTTCACCATGTCCTCGGTTGTCCAGCCGAGATCGAGCGATTGCAGACCGAGCGACGGATCCGCCATGACCCAGTCCGTGTCATACGCGGCGGTCGTCACTGCCGGGTTCTCCGGTTCGCTCTGCTCTGCGGCAGAGGTGACGGCAGGGTCAGCGGCGGAATCCGCAGTGCTGCTGCCGTCGTTCTCAGAGCTGCTGTCGCCGCAGCCTGCCGCAGTCATGAACATCATGCCGGCAAGCAGTGCGGTCATAAATTTCTTTGGTACATTCATCTTTTTAACCTCTTTCCGTTTTTCTCATTTTCAGAAACATGTTCCTTCAATCAAACGATCAGGTTCGTGTCTGGTACTCGTAAAAACCCGCCGCAGAATCCCTGATTTCTCTTGCAGCTGCCGGATTCTCTGCGGTTCTTTTCAGAACGGACAACAGCCCGTCCTTCTGATCGGATGCATTGATACAGCGATTCAGCATCCAGACTGTAAGCAATGCCGGCGTGCGGTTGACCGAAGCGATCAAAGCAGGCAGATAGTCCGGATAAAGATCTTCAATGAAATATGCCATTTCGCCCGGCATTCCGAAATCATAAAGCGGATGCCGTTCTATGATCTGAAGCATTTTTTCGGCGGTTTCAAGGCCTGCGCCTTCCGCTCTCAGCTTTTCGATGATTTCCATGGATTCATAATCAAAATCATCGGAACCGACAAGGCTTTCCAGCTGCTCCAACAGTGTATCTGTCACGTTGTCATCCCCTGTTTTTCTTGTAGTCGCGGTGAATGGTGATGACATGCAGGGAATCCTTGCGCAGCTCCTCGGAGACAAGCTCTGCGAAGGTCACGGAGCGGTGCTGACCGCCTGTGCAGCCGAAGCCGACGACAAGCTGCGTCCTGCCCTCGCGGATGTACAGCGGAACAAGGAACTTCAGCAGCTTGACGACCTTGTCAAAGTATTCCTTTGATTCCGGCGCATCCATGACATAATTCTGCACGGACTTTTCCACGCCGGTATGGTCGCGGAGATAATCGACGTAGTAGGGATTCGGCAGGCAGCGCATATCAAAAACCAGATCAGTCTCAAGCGGCGCGCCGTATTTGAAGCCGAAGCTCATCACCTGAATCGGCATGGCATCGGTAATATGCTGCGTGAACAGCGTTTTAACCTGATCCTTGATCTGCTGAGCGGTCGTCAGAGAGGAATCGAGCAGAAAATCTGCGGTCGCACGGATGATCTGAAGCTGATCGCTCTCGAAGCGGATTGCCGCGGCGACATCGCCCTCGAACTTGCGCTGTGCGACCGGATGCGCACGGCGAAGCGTCCGGAAGCGCTTGAGCAGCACCTCCTCCTGCGCTTCGATGCAGACCATGCGGAACCGGATCTCATTCTGATACTTCTCGCGCATGGTGCGGTACGCTTCCGCCAGCTCGGAGTAGCGGTGACAGGAGCGCAGATCAATGACCGCAGCAGTCCGCGAATACCGCCCGCCTTTTTCAAGGC
This sequence comes from uncultured Ruminococcus sp., assembly GCA_946531975.1. GTDB lineage: Bacteria > Bacillota > Clostridia > Oscillospirales > Ruminococcaceae > Firm-04. Next base: position 1,705 of record CAMNAY010000011.1, read on the forward strand.
AGTGCAGCAGATATTTTTCCAGCATGGCAAGCGGCAGGTTGTCGATCGCATAAAAGCCGATATCCTCCAGTGCATCCAGCACGCTGGTTTTTCCGGCACCTGCCATGCCGGTCACCAAAATCATCTCCATCATATCCCTCTGACCTCCTCAGCGGTTTTCCGCGTAAAATTTCAAATGTGCAGAATTTCCGGTTCCAGCTCCAGCACAAAACCGGTCTGCGCTCTGACTGTTTCCTGCACATGACTGCAAAGCGCAATGACGTCCGCGAAGGTCGCGCCGCCGCGGTTGATGACAAAGCCCGCATGCTTCTCGCTGACCTGTGCGCCGCCGACGGTGCAGCCCTTCAGTCCGCACTCGTCGATGAGCTTGGAGGCATAGCTGCCCGCCGGACGCTTGAACGTGCTGCCGGCACTTGGAAATTCCAGCGGCTGCTTGGATTTTCTGCGTCCGAGCAGATCCTGCATTTTCGCGCGGATTGCTTCGGGATCACCCTTTTTCAGCGTAAATTCTGCGCCGAGGATCACCCAGTCCGGATGCTCCATAAAGACACTGTGCCGGTAGCCAAGCATGAGCTCGCTGTTCGGCATACAGCAGAACGAACCGTCCGGCTGACAGACGTCCGCATGTGCGATCACCTGCGAAATCTCGCCGTCATAGGCGCCCGCATTCATATAGACCGCACCGCCGACCGAGCCGGGGATGCCGTAGGCAAATTCGAGACCGGTCAGGCTGTTGTCAAGGGCAAACTGACAGAGCTTTTGCAGGGACACACCTGCACCGCAGCGGATGCCCGAACCGTCTTCTGTCAGGGACATCTCCTGCGCCGGATCGCTGCTCAGCCGCAGCACAACACCCGCATAGCCCTCATCGGGACAGAGCAGATTGCTGCCGCGTCCGATCACCTTATGCGGAATCCGGTTTTCCCGCAGATACGTCAGAATTGTTTTGGCAGCGCCGCGATCCGGCAGTGTGACGAGCGCCTTGCAGGGACCGCCGATCTTAAAAGTCGTCAGTCCGGAAACCGGTACATCCGGCGTGATCTCTGCGCCGCACTGCTGACAGACCGCTGTCAGCTTCTCTAAATCCAGCATAGTTGTCCTCTCTTTCATTGCAAAGGGTCAGTGCGCAGACAGCATCTTTCTTTTTTTCGCTGCGGTTTCCGCGATCCAGTCCGGATCAAGGCTGTAAATCAGCCGCTTCGGGAAATCGAGATCCCGCAGGAGCTGCTCGGCGATCGGCGTTTTTCCGACCAGTCCGGCATAGTGCGCATCTGTATTCAAAACAATCGGTACTTCGAGTTTTTTGCATAGTGCATAGAAGATTCGGGCATTTTCGAGCGCACCCTTCTTCCATTGCAGGGAGCTTTCGTTGAGCTCGACCAGCTTGCCTGCTTCCTGGAAGCACTTCAGCACATTCTCATAGTCAAACGGGAACATCGCTGTTGTCGGATGTCCGATGACATCGACCAGCGGATTCTCACAGAGCATCCGGTAGCCCTGCGAAACAAGTGCAGGCGTCCGTTCAAACTGCACGCAGCTTGTGTGATACGACGCCACAACCCATTCGCAGAAGGACAGCTCATGTTCGTCCATATCGAGATGCCCGAACTCGTCGGTGATATTTGCCTCAACGCCGTAGAGCATCTGCACGCCGCAGATCTCGTGCGGCAGAATCTTATAGTTATGGAAATGCCACAGATGCGGTGCATCGGGCATTGCAGGGCCGTGATCGGTGATGCCGAGCAGCTTCACGCCGGTCTCCCGCGCCGCCGCAGCCATTTCGTTGACCGTGGAATAGCCGTGCGTAGACGCGACCGTATGCGTGTGCAGGTCAGCACCGATCTGAAAGTGTTGTACGGTATTCATCAGAACGTATCAAAATCCTTTACGATTTCCTGACCGGTGATGTCCTCATAGCCCAGCCGCTGCATCAGCTCTGCCGTCGCATTATAGCCCATTTTCTTCTGGCGGCTGTTCATTGCGGCGACCTCCATGATGACGGCGGTATTTCTGCCGGGTTTGACCGGAATCGTCATGGACGGTACCTTGACGCCGAGGATATTGGCGTACTGTTCGTCCACGCCCATGCGGTCGTAGGTCTTTGTGGAATCCCACGGCTCCAGTTCGATAATCATGTCGATCTCCTGCTGGAGCTTGACCGCGCCCATGCCGAACAGACGGCGGACATTGATGATGCCGATGCCGCGCAGCTCGAGGAAGTGGCGGATATTCTCCGGAGAGGTACCGACAAGGTTGGTATTCGAGACTTTGCGCAGCTCGACGGCATCGTCCGCGACGAGTCTGTGGCCGCGCTTGACCAGCTCGATCGCGCACTCACTCTTTCCGACGCCGCTCTCGCCGGTGATGAAGATGCCCTCGCCGTAGATTTCAATGAGGACGCCGTGTCTGGTGACACGCGGTGCGAGGTGCAGGTTCAGGAATGAGAGCACATTGGTTGTGAAATGCGAGGTTGACTCCGCAGTTCGCAGCACCGGCACCGAATACTGCCGTGCGAGCGTAAGCATTTCCGCGAAGCAGGGCAGACCGCGGCTCAGGCACAGGCACTTGATGTGCTGTGCAAAGAGCGCCGTCAGATGCTCGACACGCTCCTTTTCGTCGATGGTCGAGAGATACGCAAACTCCATTTTGCCGATAATCTGAATTCGCTCCGGATTGAAATACTCATAGAAGCCCATGAGCTGAAGTCCGGGGCGGGTGATATCATTTTCAGCGATCAGAATCTCGGCGGGATCGCCGGGGCAATACAGCACCTCCAGCCGGAACTCGTCGATGATCTGTTTCAGTGTAACGGTAAAACGCGGTTCGGTCATAAGAACAGCCTCCTTTAATTGGTATGCAGGGTATCACTATTATCATACCACAAACCGCGCAAAATTGCAAGTGTTCTGTACAAAATCGACAAAAAACCGCCCTCGCATCAGCGAAGGCGGTTTGAAATCCCGAATTACTCAGCCGCAACCGTTGTGGTCTCCGGTGCTTCTGATTCTTCAGCAGGCTTCGTGGAATCCGCAGCAGGAGCAGCGCCGCCGACCTCAAACGGCTTGCCGTCATCCTCAACGACGTCAACGGTGTTTGCCGCAGCATCGTAGATGATCGGAATGGACTTGCCGTCGTGATCGTAAATGGTGAGGTTGTCGATATAGAAATCAACAGAGTTCGGCTGACCCCAGCGCATGATGATGAGGTTGACGCCCTCATCGTTTGCTGCATAGTTATTGGTCGGGAGCAGCGGTGCAGAGGTCTCAAAGTGCCAGTTCATGACCGGATTTTCCCAGTCATTGAAGGAAAAGTCATTCTGTGTCCAGTCGTTCTGAACGAGGTTGCCCTCATCGTCCTTGACCTTCTCGGAAGCGATATTGCCGCCGAGGGTGCCGAGGAAGTTACCGACCACAGACATCTCAGAGCCGTCATCGCCGACGAACGGTCCGCGGGAGATGCAAGTGAAATCGACAGAGAAGTGGTCGATCTCGCCGGTCTTATCAACGCCGATCATCTCCGGCAGGTGGAAGAGAATCTTCGGGACCAGATAGTCCTTGGTCTCGTCCTCGCGGTCAACGTGAACGCGCAGCTTGTTGTCGCCGTTGAGGTTGACGATGTCGAGCTTGACCGGAGCAGCGCCTTCATCCGTCATCGCCTCAGCGGTGTAGAAAGAAGCCGTGTCGAAGGTGATTGCATTCTCGTCGATTGCCGCAGCCTCAGGCTCAGGTGCAGCGGTGGTCTCAGCCTCAGAGGTTGTGGTCTCCGCAGCTGTGGTTGAGGTGGTGGATTCTGCCTCAGAAGACGAGGAAGAATCCGCATTGCTGCTCGAATCGCTGCCGCATGCAGTGAACACACCGACAGATGCGAGCGCACAGATCAGTGCAAGTGTCTTTTTGAGTTTCATTTGAAATTCCTCCTAAGTGGTATTCATATGGGAATATGTTTACAGCGAATGCCCCCTACCAGTCGCAGAGGGCATTCGGGTACATCAATTTTTTATCGGTGTTTCAGCAATCAGTGCTTCTTGCGGGAAGCAACAGCTGCGATACCTGCGAGTGCCAGACCGCTGATTGCGATGCCGACGCCTGCGTCACCGGTCTTGGTTGCACCAGCCTTGGTGGTGTTGCCGCCAGCTGCCTTGGTGGTAGCAGTAGTCGTAGCGGTGGTGTTGTCGTTCTTGTTGTCGTCCTTCTTGTCATCAGAAGAACCAGCGGTCAGTGCGTTGCCGTCCTTACCGAGCAGGGTAACAGACTCAACAGTCACAGCTTCACCCCAGCCATCCCACTGAGAAATAACAATAGATGCCCAAGTGTCGCTGTCAGCAAACGGAGCCGCAGACTCAAGTCTCTTGAAGGTGAAGCTGGTGTAATCATAGATGCAATCCTTGCCGGAGCCTTCATTACCCCATTCCTTCTGATTCCAGCCTGCGCTGTCAGACTGAAGGATGATGCCGCCGCCTGCACCAGCAGTGGTGTCAACGCCGCTCAGCTTGACCTCAGCGCCGTAAACATCAGAGATCTTCTTGCCTTCCGGCAGATGATCACCGACGCTGTATGCGTACTTACCGTCAGCCTCAGTAGCATTCTTAATCGGAACCTCACCAGCAAATGCAGTGAGAGCCAAAGCAGAAGTTGCAATTGCGCAAGCGCCGAGGCTTGCCAGAATAGATTTCACTTTCATTGTTACTTTCCTCCATACATAGAAGTGCCATATACAGTGACACTAAGTTTATAGCCTCATTATAGCACTAACCGGTCTAAAAAGTCTATTCGTGAAAGCGCCAAAGATTGTGAAAAGATTTCTTTGAATTTTCAGCACTTTAGCTAAAGATTAGCCGGTTTCGCCATAAATTAGGCTGTTTTCTCAACATTTTCCTCAAAAATATGCAGAACATCCCGCATCAGATCGACTGCGAGTTCGCCCTTTTTCAGACGCACGGCGACGAAATACGGAGCGGTGCGGTCGTTGAAGGCAATCCGGTCATAATAAGCACGCATCAGAGCGGAAAGCTGCCTGCTGTTGGGCGCGGTGACATAGAAGAACAGGGCGCCGCGCTTCTGGGAGATCTCAGCAATGCCGAGCCGTCCGGCAGTATTGCGCAGGAGTGCCGCGTCAATGAGGTTGACAAGGCTCTTGGGCGGATCTCCGAAGCGGTCGATCAGCTCGTCGATCATATCGGTCTTGTCCGCGGGTGTCTCCACGAGCGCGATGCGGCGGTAGATTTCCAGACGCGAGGTCATACTGGTAATATATTGCTCCGGAATATGCGCCTCGACCTGAATATCGACCGTGCAGGCAGGCGCCTTGACCGGCTCGCCCTTTTCCTCCGCGATTGCCTCATTCAGCATTTTGAGGTACATCTCATAACCGACCTGCTCCATTTGTCCGTGCTGCTGCCCGCCGAGGATGCTGCCCGCACCTCTGATTTCAAGGTCGCGCATGGCGATGCGGAAGCCGCTGCCGAACTGTGTGAATTCGCGCATGGCTGCAAGGCGCTTCTCCGCGACCTCGGTGAGCGAACGGTTTGGCTGATACGTGAAATATGCGTAGGCACGCCGGTTTGAGCGTCCGACACGCCCTCTGAGCTGGTAGAGCTGCGAGAGTCCGAAGCGATCCGCCTGCTCCAGAATCAGCGTGTTGACGTTCGGTACATCGACACCTGTTTCTATAATAGTAGTGCAGACGAGAATGTCGATCTCGTGCTCGACCAGCCGCCGCCAGATCTCGCTGATCTCCAGCTCCGACATTTTTCCGTGCGCAAAGCCGATGCGCGCATCGGGGAGCATCTCCTGCAATTTGCCCGCGCACTGCATAATGGTTTCGACCCGGTTATGAATATAGTATACCTGCCCGCCGCGCTTTAATTCGCGCTGAATTGCCTGCACGACCAGTCCGGCATTATATTCCAGCACGAAGCTTTGCACGGGATATCTGTCCTGCGGCGGCTCCTCGATGACGCTCATGTCGCGGATACCGGAAAGCGCCATATTGAGCGTGCGGGGAATCGGTGTGGCAGAGAGCGTCAGCATGTCAACGCCGTGGAAGGCTTCCTTGAAGCGCTCCTTGTGTGCAACGCCGAAGCGCTGCTCCTCGTCGATGATCGCAAGTCCCAGCGCCGCAAACTTCACATCCTTGGAGAGCAGTCTGTGCGTGCCGATCAGCAGATCGACCGTGCCGTTTGCGGTCTTTTTGAGGATCTCGGTCTGCTGCTTTTTCGTGCGGAATCTGGACAGCAGCTCGATATTCACCGGCACCGACTCGAATCTGCGCAGTGCCGTTTCATAGTGCTGATGCGCGAGAACGGTCGTCGGCGCGAGGATCACGCACTGCTTGCCTGAGAGGATGCATTTGAGCGCCGCACGGAAAGCGACCTCGGTCTTGCCGAAGCCGACGTCGCCGCAGAGCAGCCGGTCCATCGGGCGGTCACGCTCCATGTCGCGCTTGATCTCCTCGATGCTGCGGAGCTGGTCGTTTGTCTCGATATACGGGAAGCGCTCCTCGAAATCATGCTGCATTTCGTCATCGGGATCGAACGAAAAGCCCTTTGCCTTTTCGCGTGCGGCATAGAGCCGGATCAGCTCCGCCGCCATATCCTTGACCGCTTTTTTCACATGGGTGCGTGTTTTTTGCCATTCCTGCGAGCCGAGCTTGTTCAGCTTTACGGTCACATCGTCCTTGCCGCCGATATAGCGCGAGACCAGATCAAGCTGTGTGACCGGCACATAAAGCTCATCGGTTCCGGCGTACTCGATCGTGATATAATCCTTGGTGATGCCCTCCATTTCCAGCTTGCGGATGCCCTTGAAGCGACCGATGCCGTGCGCGGCGTGTACCACAAGATCACCCTCGGAGATCTCTGACAGCGCGCGGATCTCCTGACCTTTTTTGAATCTGCGCTTTTTGAGAACGGTGCTCTGCGCTTTGCTCTGCGCAATGCAGGCATACTGCACCGACGGGTATTCAAACCCGGCAGAAAGACCGCTGCGCATGAGCAGCACCTCGCCGGGCTTCGCCTCCGAATCTTCATCGGCGAGCGCACAGGCGATCCCGCTGTTTTGCAGGTCCTGCATCAGAATCGGCAGGGTCTTTTCCGTACCGCCGCAGACCATGACACGGTAGCCGCGCCTGCAAAGCTCCTGCACATCCTCCGTCAAAATGCGCGTACTGCCGCCCCACGGCGCGTTCTGTGTCGCTTCGACCGAAAGCATCTTCTGAAACTGAAAGACGTTCGTGCTGCTGAGAAAAGCGTTCATGCAGCAGAAGGGCTTTTCCTTTGCCCGCAGCAGCACTGCATTCGCATCGAGGTAATATTCCGCGAGTCTGCGGCAGATATTCCCCTCCTCCAGCATCATTTTGACTTCTTCCTGATACCGTGCGGTCAGTCCCTGCCATGCATCCAGCAGGCTGCCGGTCTCCAGCAGCGCGATGCTGCCGGTGCAGTAGTCGAACACAGTCGCGGGCGTTTCCCCGCCGTAGAGCAGCGGGAAATAGAGGTCGATATCGGGCAGGGACAGCCCCGATTCCAGCTTTGCCGCATCGGAGGTAAATTTCTCCTTCAGTTTCTCGGCATGCTTGCCGCGCAGGGTTTTCGCGAGCGCTCTCAGGTCATCGGCGAGCTTTGCGGCATCGGGCAGCGCCTCGACTGCCGGCGCGATCAGCACGTTATCGAGCGTTTCCGTGCGGCGCTGTGTCTCCGGCTCAAACCACGCCATGCTGTCGATCTCATCGCCCCAGAACTCAATGCGCACAGGCAGCGGGTTCTGCGACGAAAAAATGTCGAATATTGCACCGCGCACGGAAAATTGTCCCGGCGCATCGACCTGATCGGTGCGGACATAGCCCAGCGCGGCAAGCTGCGCCGTCAGTGCCTTCTGATCGACCGTGCTGCCGTGCTCGATGCGGAGCGTCCGCTGCACCAGCACTGCCTTCGGGAGCGTATACTGCATCGCCGCCTCGGCAGAGACCGCCAGCACGCGGCACTCCCCTCTGCACAGCGCAGAGAGCGCCGTAATCCGCATCTGCTCATATTCGCGGGAGATGCCGGCGGCTGCAAGAAAATTCAGCTCCTTCGCGGGATAAGGATACGCGATCCGTGCCCCCGCCATGAAATTGATATCCTCGCAAAGCTGCCGCACCGCCGATTCATCCGCCATAACAGCGGTGACCGGTGCGTCCTGCGACAGCGCGAGCAAAAGCTGTGCCTTATGCACCTGCGAAGTACCGGTCAGCGAGACCGGACTGATCTGCTTCTGCATGCAGCGCCGCAGTTCTTTCAGCGCGGGGATCCGCTCAGCGGCATCCGTAAAAAAACGCATAGTAACCTCCAGTTTCTGTAAACGCCGGTTTCAGCGAAAAGCACTCAGAGGGGACATTCCGAAGAATGCCCCCTTGTGCAGTGTTTTTTGATTCATCAGCCGGTCACATCGGCGCCGGTTGTCTCAGCCGGTGCAGTAGTTGTCTCCGGCGGAAGGGTCTCGTCCTCCTTCACTGCCGTATCCGAGCTGAACCGGTAGCCGTACTTCTTTGCATACTGCTCTGCGGTACTGCCTGCTTCCGCACGGATTGTACCGTTATAGCGGTACTCATTTTCCACATTCCGGTTGCTGATCGTAGACGGTTCCCCGTTGATCTCGCATTCCGGATTGCCGATCGAAACCGTTGCGAGGGACGGGCAGGAGCAGAATGCGCATTTTCCGATCTTCTTCACCGATGCGGGAACTGTCACGCTTTTCAGCTCCTGACAGTCATAGAAGGCATAGTCACAGATTGAGACCACATAGTCCGGAATCTTAATATGCCCCGTGCAGCGGTGTCCGGCATCATAGAGCATGCCGTTGAAGATGACCAGATCACGGTGAAACAGCAGATTATCATACCACGGCGTCTGCGCAAAAGCGCTGTCTCCGATCGAACCGATGCCGGTCGGCACCGCGAACTCCTGAAGATTCCGGCACATGGAAAATGCCCGCGCACCGATTGCCGTGACACTCTCCGGCATCTCGACCGTCCGGAGATTCTTGCAGCCGTAGAAGGCGTAATCCCCGATCGACGTCAGCGTATCGGGAAGGACGACCTTGTTGAGCGTATAGCAGCTGTAAAACGCGCCGGATTCATCCAGCGAAAACCGAAGTCCCTCGTCCGTTCCGGAGACCGATGCGATGCGGGAAACCGGCTTGCCCTCCAGCTCCTTCGGAACGGTCAGGAGATCCGCTGAGAAATCAGCGGTATGTCCGGTGATCTCTGCATGCCGCTCATACAGCGCATATTTGATACCGTCATCCGTAACGCCGTCCGAAAGCTTTTTTGTGTCGTCCGCATAAGGGTCTGCGGCAGGCTCCCGCACCTCCTGTGTCAGGTACATGCCGTCTTCATATTTCGGTTCTCCGAATTCGCCCTGCGCGGCAGGCTCAATGCCGACCCAGACATGCTCCGAATCGCCGCAGCCGGTCAGCCAGCAGCATACGCAGAGACACGCAGCCGCAAATGCCGCTGAACGGCGATGAAATCCATGCAGGCTCATGCTTGCGCCTCCTCTTTCTCCGCGGACTGTTTCTCCGCAGGCTTCTGCTTTTGTTTCCCGGTATTAAAGCGGTTCATAGCGAGGTCGGTCTTTCCGCTGAGCATCAGCGGGATCGCTTCACCGATCTTCTTCGCGGTCTCCTGAAGTGCAGCACGTTCATCGGCAGTAAAAGCGGAAAGCACCCAGTCTGCGAGATCATAGTCCGGATGCGGCTTCTGTCCGATGCCGACGCGGATGCGCGGGAACTGATCGGAGCCGGAGAGATAGATGATGTTCTTGAGTCCGTTATGTCCGCCGTCGCTGCCCTTTTTGCGGATGCGCATTTCACCCGCTGCGAAATTGATGTCATCGCAAATGACGATCACATGCTCAGGCGGGATCTGATAAAACCGCATTGCTTCCGTCACAGCCTGCCCGCTGAGGTTCATGTAGGTATCCGGCTTCATGAGCAGGCAGCAGGTTTCTCCGCACATTGCCATTGCGGTATTGGACTTGAAGCGGTGCTTGCCGAATTTCGCGCCGCACTGCTCCGCAAAGGCGTCGATCAGCAGGAATCCGGTATTGTGGCGGGTATTCTGATATTTGTCGCCGGGGTTGCCGAGTCCGGCGATGATCCATTCAGGCGGTCCGGAAACCGCCGGTTCTTTGGATTCAATCTGCTTGAACAGGTCAAAAATGCTCAAAACTGCCTCCCTTTTGTCACAGCGGAACGAGAATGGGGCGATGCTTCCGGAAATAGGTCAGCTCCGTGAAGCCGGCATCCCGTGCAAGCTGCTCCAGCACATCCATCCGGTATCCGAGATATTTCGTAGCGTGGGCATCGGTGCTGAGCGTGAGATAGGTTCCGCCGAGCGCCCGATAGCGCCGGATCAGCGACACATCCGGATCCGTAAACGGGATCTCCGCCTTGAGGTTCGAGCCGTTCAGCTCGACCGCTTTGCCCTTTCCGATGACCGTGCGGAAGATCTCGTCAATCACCGGCAGATGCGGCGTGAGATCATAGTCAGCGCGGTTCGGAAGGTAGCGCAGCCCATAGGTCAGATGTGCGAGAATATCGTAACAGTCGGTTTGCGCGAGCCGCAGCACTTCATCGAAATATGCCGTAATCAGCGCGGGAATATCCTCTTTCTCATAATCGAGAAAGTAGAAATCGGGGCGGCCGGGCAGCTCGTGCACCGAACCGATCACCAGATCCAGACGCGGATCCTGATACAGCATCGCAGACAGTGCGGGATCCTGCGGGATCTGTCCGACTTCCACGCCGCAGAGCAGCGTCAGCGGCGCACAGTCCGCCTGTGCCGCAGCAGCCTCGGCAGCAGAGCCCCTGAACACAGCCTCGCCGTCATAGACAAACTCCTCGGTTTCCTGCGCATGATAATATGCAGCCGGATAATACCGGTTGATCTCCACATGATCCGTCACCGCCATATAGCGCAGTCCGAGCCGCTTTGCCGCAGCAACCCGTTCCGCAACGGTGTCCGGCTCCGCATCCGGCGAATGCCGCGTGTGCGTATGCAGATCCATAATCATTCTCCGCACCTCCTGTCTTTCTTCACATACAAAGATCATTATACCATAGAACCGAAAAAAAATCAATGCCGGAAACAAAAAAAGAGAGAGCCGCAGCACTGCGGCTCCCGTTTGGTTCAGATATAGGCAGCGATGATCTCACCGATGTACATTCTGTGCGCGTCGTTGTCTGCATAGAACTGTGCCGCGACATCCGCCGGCATGTCTGCAATGTCCAGATCGGCAGCAAAGCGCTTTTTGCAGACCAGCGTGAGCTTTGCTTCCTCAAAGCTGACGCCGCCCTCCAGAACCTCCGGATGCAGTCCGGTCTCCGCGAGCTTGTCGCAGTCTCTGCCGGAATGCGAACCCGCAAAGCCAAGTGCCTTGCGCTGCTCCTGTCCGAAGAAGCTCAGTGTAAAGGTATCCTGCGACTCCATGAACCCGAAGGTGTGGCGCGAATGCCGCACATAACAGGTGACGCTGGGTTTATTCCAGAGAATGCCCATCTGCCCCCACGAGCAGGTCATGAAATTGAAGCCCTGCTCCTGTGTGCCTGCCGTCAGCAGAAACCAGTCCTTGCCGATCAGTTCAAACGGATTTTCCGCCAGAGCTTCCGGATTGATTTTGATTTTTGCCATACTATAATCCTCCTATTTCTGTTGCGGCAGCCAGAAACTCAGTGACCGTCTCTGTTTTGCAGCCGCAGCTTATCCGTAATCAGTGCGATGAATTCTGAATTGGTCGGCTTGCCCTTGCAGGTATTGACGGTATAGCCGAAAAACGCATTCAGCGTATCCAGATTCCCCCTGTCCCACGCGATCTCAATCGCATGGCGGATCGCACGCTCGACCCGCGAAGGCGTTGTGCTGTACTGTGAAGCGACCTGCGGGTAAAGCTGTTTTGTCACGCTGTCGAGCAGTGCCGGATCGTGATAGGCACTGACGATTGCGCTGCGCAGATAATGATAACCCTTGATATGCGCCGGAACGCCGAGCTGATGGATGATATCTGTGATCGTAATGGCGAGGTCCTGTCCGGCGCGGCTGGTAAAGGCGCCGAGCGGCTGCTTGTTCGTCAGCAGAGAGATCCGCTCACCCAGGACATTGAGATCAAACGGCTTGAGCATGAAATAGGCAGCGCCGTTCTGCATGACCTGCTGCTCGACGAAGCTGTTGTCGTAGGACGAGGTCACGATAAACGCCGGACGCTTGCCGCCGTTTGCGCCTGCCTGCTTCATCAGCTCGATCGCGTCCATATGCGGCAGGATCGCATCGACCACCACGACATCGGGTGTATCATTCTTTATGGATTCGAGAACGGTATTTCCGTTCTTCGGTCTTGTATAGGCATACATGCCCTGTGCGCGAAGGACACTGGCGCAGGATACACCGTACTCCGCCGTGTCATCGCCGATCAGAACCTTGACTTGCTTTTGCATGGTTCTACCTCCTTTTGCTTTATGTTTCCATTTTATCACGA
>CAMNAY010000012.1 GCA_946531975.1 uncultured Ruminococcus sp.
CCGGAGCGTCTTGTGCAGTCCAAGGCTGTCATCAAAACGCCGGAGATTGTCGTCAATGTGAAGAATGAAGCAAAGAACAAGATCCGGCTTGATAAGATCAACGGCAGACACTGCATGGTCATTGAACTGGACGATGCAATGATCGAGGTCAACGGCTATGACCTGAAGGTCCCGGGTGTGCTGGATCCTGACCAGAATACGCCCTGGGCAGAGTGAAATAACCGTTTTATGGGGGATTTTATGAGCGGAAAAGCATGGAATGTTCCGAAACCGGTGAATGTAATTTCTTCGGAAATCTACTGCGCCGATCCGACTGCGGCAGAATTCCGCGGCAGATTGTATGTTTACGGTACGAACGATCATCAGCAGTACAGAGAGGGCAAGACCGGCAGCAATACTTATGAAGCGATCCGTTCGCTGGTTGTGTTCTCGACCGGGGACATGGTCAACTGGCAGTATCACGGCGAAATCCGCGTCGGTGAGATCGCGCCGTGGATCTATGCTTCATGGGCACCGTCGATCATTGCACGGGAGGAGTCCGACGGACTGACGCATTTTTATCTGTACTTCTCAAACAGCGGCTGCGGTGTCGGCGTCATTACTTCGACCGATCCCGTTTCGGGCTGGCGCGACCCGCTCGGAAAACCTCTGATCGAAGCGGGAATGCCGACACTCGGCGATGTGCCGAATCCGTTTGATCCGGGTGCGGCGCTGGATGCGCAGGGAAACGGCTGGCTGACCTTTGGCGGCGGCGTCGCGAAAAACGGCAGTCCGGCAATGCCCCGTACTGCGCGGATTGTGCGGCTGGGTGCCGATCTGATTTCTGTCGGCAGCGAATTCAGCGAGATTCCTGCACCGTATTTTTACGAGGCGAGTGAGCTGAATATCCTTGGAGATACATTCCTTTACACGTTCAATACGAACTGGGAGCCGCGCACTGACTGGCAGCAGACCGATGCTGCGCCCGCGACCCGATGCAGCATGTGCTGCATGACGACAAAAACGCCGCTGGATTCCGCGTCGTGGCAGTATCGCAGAGATTACTTCGCAAATCCCGGCGATCAGGGCTGCCCCGACAGCAACAATCACACGCATCTGCACAATTTCTGCGGACAGTGGTATCTGTTTTATCACACGCTTCAGCGTGAGGCTGCGATCGGTGAGACCGGCGGCTATCGCTCTCTCTGTGTCACGCCGTCTGCTGCCGATGCGGAGAACGGCTGCGGCAAAACCGTCATTGCTGAGGTGAAGCAGCTTCGACCGCTCGATCCGTTCACAGCACATGCCGCTGCGGAGTGCTTCAGCGCCTCAGGTATCACATTTGTGACGGACGGGAACGGAACGGTTACGGGTGTTCGTGCGGAGGAAGCCGGTGCATGGATCTGTGTGCGCGGCGCGGATTTCGGGAATGCTGGTGCCTGCGGATTTGTCCCGCAGATCACCGGCGGAACTGCGGCGCTTTTGCTCGACAGCCCCGAAGGTTCGGCTGTGTCTTTCGATGCACCGCTGACCGGCTGCCATGATCTGTATCTGGTTCTCTCCGATGCGGGATGTGTCCTGACGAACTGGCAGTTTACTGCATGAGATCAGCCCTCTTTTGCCGGATGCAGCAATTTCGGCAAAAGAGGGCTTTCTGTTCGGAACGTCACAGTTTTTTTATTCAGCACCTTGAAAAATCCATGGAAATGCGGTATAATAAAAAGAGTATGTAATTCGGAAAGAAAGGGGCTGTGTACATGGAGATTGACCGGAGCTTGAATCCGATGTTTCTGAATGACTATCTGACCTACCTCGATGTAATCCGCGGGAAGGCGAAGCGCACTGTGACAGAATATTACAATGACGCTGCAATGTTCCTGCGCTGGCTGCACTGTACCGTACAGCACATGCCCGTTTCCGATGCGGCAGAGGTCGCGCTGACAAGCGTGACGGAAGCGGAACTGAAGCAGGTCAATATCGCGCTGCTCTACGATTATATCCGCTATCTGCGCGATTTCCGCGGAAATACGCCGCGCTCGGTCTCCCGCAGAATGAGCGCCGTGCGCAGTCTGTTCAAGTATCTGACCAAGACAAAGGGGCTGCTCGATGCCGACCCCTGCCAGAATCTGGAGCTGCCCTCTGTCAAGAAGAAGCTGCCGCGGTTTCTGACGCTGGAGGAGAGCGAGCGGATGCTGCAAAGCGCCGAACAGATGCCGGAGCATGAAATGCTGCGTGATTACTGCATCGTAACCCTGTTTCTGAACTGCGGATTCCGTCTGGCGGAGCTGGTCGGCATGAATGTCGGTGATGTCGATTATTTCAACCGCCAGATCCGCGTGCTGGGAAAGGGCAGCAAGGAGCGGATTGTCTATCTGAACGATGCCTGCCTTGCCGCAATTCAGGAATATGTGCAGTCGCGGGAGAATCCGCCGCAGGAGCCGAATGCACTGTTTCTCAGCCGGAATCACCGGCGCATCAGCCGCCGCAGAGTGCAGCAGATTGTCGAGAATACACTGGCTGCATCGGGGCTTGCCGGACGCGGACTCTCGACACATAAGCTCCGTCATACCGCTGCAACGCTGATGTATCAGCACGGGCATGTCGATACACTGACGCTCAAGGAGATTCTTGGGCATCAGTCCATTGCAACCACTGAGATCTACACACACCTCTCCAGCGAACAGCGGCAGGCTGCGATTGACAGCAACCCGCTCGCGGGAGAGCATCGAAAAAAGTAACGGAGGGGCATCATGGAAAAACGGGAAATTATGGCGGTGATCCTTGCAGTGATTGGTATCTGCATTGTGATCGGCGTGGTCAATATGTTCCGCGGCAAGGACAATCAGGAAAGCAGTTCGGACTCCCTGCCGGCAGTGTCTGATGTTGTTCTGACCAGGAAAACGGACTACTGGGATTATCTTCGCGAGCAGCAGGAAACGACAACTGCGACACAAATCACGGAAATGACGGGCGATGTCACCGGCGACGTGACCGGCGATGTGACCGGCGATGTGCCGGATACGACTGACGTGACCGGTTCGGCAGCACCTGCTGAATCTGTAACGACAGTGACGACGGCCACAACTGAGGAGGAAACCGCCTTTGTGATTGTAGCACCGCTGCGCTGAGCCGGAAAAGTGAGGAAAACTATGAAACTGCTGATGTTCGGAGATGTTGTCGGGGAAGCCGGTACCGGCTGCTTTCAGAAGGCTGCACCGCGCCTGAAGCGGGAATACGGTGCGGATCTGGTGATCGTCAACGGCGAAAACTCCGCTGCCGGAAACGGAATAACGGAGCAGTCTGCGCAGCAGCTCTTTGCAGGCGGTGCTGATGTCATTACGACCGGAAACCACTGCTTCCGCCGCCGCTGTGACCACATTTTCTCGGATCCGCGGATTCTGCGTCCGGCGAATTATCCGGGGGATGCGCCGGGAAGCGGCATGTATCTGCTCGACTGCGGACGCTATTCACTTGCGGTCATCAACCTCATGGGAACGGCTTTTATGGAGCCGCTGGACAATCCGTTTACCGTGATCAACAGCCTGCTGGAAACCGCCGGAACAAAGAATATTCTGGTCGATTTTCATGCGGAGGCGACTGCGGAAAAGCGTGCAATGGGCTGGTATCTGGCAGGTCGCGTCTCTGCGGTAATCGGAACCCATACGCATGTGCAGACGGCGGATGAGGAAATCCTCGACGGAAAGACCGGTTATCTCACCGACGTCGGCATGAACGGCGGTGCGCGGTCCGTGCTGGGTGTGCGTGTTGAGCAGGCGGTCATGAAGCAGCGCTTTCACCGTCCGGTCCAGTTTTCGGAGGCGGAACCGCCCTGTATCATCAATGCAGTGTGCGTAGAAATCGACACCAAATCCGGCATTTGTACCAAAATTGATAGAATATTTACAAGAGAATCCACAATTATTTCGTGAATGCTTGACTTTTTTCGTGAAATGTATTATACTAAAGGTGCAGTACAAAGCAATATCTTAAAACCACATCAACATTATTTCATTTTTTTGATCTAAGGAGGTCACCCCAATGGAAGTATTAAAAGTATCATCTCACTCCACACCGAATTCCGTCGCCGGTGCGATTGCCGGTGTTATTCGTGAACAGCGGGTCGTCGAGGTTCAGGCGGTCGGCGCAGGTGCGGCAAATCAGGCAATCAAGTCGATTGCGATCGCGCGCGGATATCTCGCACCGATCGGAATTGATCTGGTATGTATTCCGGCATTTGCCAGCATTGAGATCGACGGCGAAGAACGTACTGCAATGAAGCTCATCTGCGAGCCTCGCTGAAAAAAACAAGAGCGCCGCATTCCTGTTTCGGGAATGCGGCGTTTCAATTTTATACGTGTTTACGAGAAAATTACATCCTCCAGCTCTGCTCTGAGCCGCTTGATAATCTTCTTCTCCAGCCTTGAAATATAGGACTGTGAAATGCCGATCGCGTCAGCAACTTCCTTCTGCGTCTTCTCCTGCCCGCCGTTCAGCCCGAAGCGCATTTCCATGATCTGGCGCTCTCTGGGGTTCAGGCGGCTGACTGCTTCGCGGAGAATTTTTCGCTCAGAATCGTCCTCAATGCCGCGGCAGACGACGTCTTCCTCGGTGCCGAGCAGGTCTGAGAGCAGCAGTTCATTGCCGTCCCAGTCCACCTTCAGCGGCTCGTCAATCGAGATTTCGGCGCGGTATTGCGAGACCTTCCGTAAGTGCATTAAAATTTCATTTTCGATGCATCGGGAGGCATATGTCGCGAGTTTGATGTTCTTTTCAGGGTGAAATGTACTGACCGCTTTCATCAGTCCGATCGTCCCGATTGAGATGAGATCGTCCAGATGAACTGCCGGAGATTCAAACTTTTTTGCGATGTAAACAACCAGCCGGAGATTGTGAACGATCAGCGTTTCCCGTGCGGTGCAGTCACCCTGTGCGAGCGCGCGGAATGCCGCTTCCTCATCGGCGCGGGTGAGCGGTGCGGGGAGCTGATCGCAGCCGCCGAGATAGTGGATCTCCTGTTCGTCGGGCGGATGCAGGAACAGGCGGATCGTCAGGAAAACGTGCGTAAACAGATTCATAAGTATCCCTCCGTTTTATGGTGCAGCGCACGCCGGAACGATCGCGGGTGTTTCGGGTGCGGCATCGTCTGAGACTGCAATCAGCAGATCGGCGCGGCATGCAGCCAAAGGGCACTCGCTCCGGCTGACGGTTACGGCTTCTGGCTGAAATGCGGGCAGCAGGCGCGCGCCCGTCACGGTCCGGACTGGAAGCATCCGGAAGCCCTTGCAGGACGAGAGCGCTGTGACTGTATCCGGATAGCGCGACAGCCATGATTCGAGTGCGGCGGCAGCACAGACAGCGACCGGCTTGCCCGTGAACGGATCGCGCAGGGTATTGCCGGTGTCACTGAGCGCATGCAGCGCGAAATCACGCCCGCTGATCCGGAAATGAAGGAGCAGGGAACGGCTCTGCCGGACAGCATTCCGGCGGCTGAAATATGCGGAGATGCCTGCGGCGAGTGCGGTGCCGAGCAGCAGCGTCATGAGCGAGACATCGGCGTAAATGACAGTGTTCCGCGTATAGAATCCGACCGGCGCGCGGATACGGGAGAGTGCATAGACTGTGCCGCAGAAGAACAGGCTGAGTCCGAGAAACAGCGCCGTCGTTCTGAGCAAATGCCGGAAACCGAACGCAGCAGCGCAGACTGCAAATGCAGCAACAGCACGGAAAATCAGGCAGAGAGCAGCCGGCAGCGGCGGCAGCAGGACTGTCAGCGCAAATGCCGCACCGATCCCTGCGGCGAGCAGTCCGCGCAGGCGCGGCAGCGGCAAATGGGCGAGGGAAGCGGCAGCATGCAGCAGTGCATAATCTGCCCAGAGATTTGACAGCAGCAGAACATCGAGATAGATCACCATTCCGATCACCGTTTTCAGTATAGCACAGTGCGGACAAAATCGGTGTCGAATCCCCGTCCGGGCAGTGCCCGGCTCCAATTTGCGAAAGGCTGCACTGCTTCGCTTCTCTCAAGCAGCTCCGCAACTGCCGCAGGAGTCTCCTTGGGAGAAGTGCGACTGTGCATCCTTTCGCTCACGCCGGCGCGGACTCCGCGCTTGACGAAGGCGCGGTTTCGTGGTACAATAGGGGTATCACATGCAGAAAGGAATCCTGCTCATGAAACTACTGATCGTTGACGGCAACAGCATCCTCAACCGCGCATACTACGGCGTGAAGCCGCTTACGAACCGCAAGGGCCTCTTCACGAATGCGATCTACGGTTTTTTCAATATTCTGTTCAGGGCGATGGACGATGTTTCACCGACCGACCTGATCGTCGCATTCGACCGCAAAGAACCGACCTTCCGCCACAAAGCGGATGCAGCCTATAAAGCAAACCGCAAGGGCATGCCCGAAGAACTCGCGATGCAGATGCCATATACTAAGCAGATTCTCGAAGCACTGGGCTATCCGGTCGTGACCTGCGCAGGCTGGGAGGCGGACGATATTCTCGGCACGCTCTCTGCCGCTGCTGCCGGTGCCGGTGCGGACTGCGTGATTCTGACCGGAGACCGCGATAATTTGCAGCTCATCAATGACCGCGTGACTGTGCGCCTTGCGACCAATAAAGAGCCGGTGCTTTATGATACCGCGAAATTTGAAGCGGATTACGGATTCCCGCCCAAGGGTCTGATCGACCTGAAAGCGCTCATGGGCGATTCCTCTGATAACATCAAGGGTGTCGCCGGAATCGGCGAAAAAACCGCAAAATCGCTGATTCAGGAGTACGGCAGCATCGAAGCGCTCTATGAAGCGCTCCCCGATGCCAAGCTGACACCCTCTGTCCGGAAAAAGCTGGAGGCCGGTGCGGAGGATGCAAAGCACAGCAAGTGGCTCGCGACGATTGTCACCGATGCGCCGATTTCTGTGAATCTCGCAGACTATGCCCGCAAGCCGCAGGATACCGATACGCTCTCTGCCTTGCTGACTGATCTCGAACTGCACAAGCTGATGCAGCGCCTGAAGGTTCAGCCCGCTGCACTGCCTTCCGAGCCGCAAAATGCCGAAGCAGCAGATGTCAAACCGGCTGAGCCTGTGAAGATCACGCCGGCAGATGTCGATGCGATCTGCGCAAGTCAGGCACCGGTTGATTTCCTGTACCATGACAATCTGCTCTATGCCGCGTGGGACGGGAAATGCGGCAGAGTGACCGATGCGGCACAGATTTTCCGCATTCTCACAAGCGATGCGCCCAAGCGTACCTTCGACGCCAAGCCGGTCTACCGCATGTGCATGGCACAGGGCGGCACAATCCGGAATCTGACGCTGGACGGCGCGATCTGCGGCTATCTGCTGAATCCGTCCGCATCGGAATACAGCATCCGGAACCTCTGCACGGATTCGGGAATTCCGTTTCCGGAGGAGACAGGGGAGTTTGCGGAGATCAGCATTCTGCCTGCGCTTTTGGACGCGCTCGAACAGCAGGTGACGGAGCAGGGCATGGAATCGCTGCTGCGGGAAATTGAGATGCCGCTTGTCGAGGTGCTTGCGGATATGGAGCATGTCGGCGTGCGGGTCGATGCAGACGGCGTGCGTGCATTCGGTGACATGCTCGAAGCGGAAATTGCAGGGCTTCAGACCCGAATTTATGAGCTTGCAGGCAGAGAATTCAATATTCTCTCGCCCAAGCAGCTCGGCGTAATTCTGTTCGAGGAGCTGGCACTGCCTGCGGGTAAGAAGACAAAAACCGGCTGGTCTACGAACGCCGAGGTGCTGGAGGGGCTGCGCGAACAGCATCCGATCGTCGATCTGATTCTGCAATACCGGCAGCTCACAAAGCTCAACTCGACCTATGTCGAAGGTCTGCTGAAAACAATCGCGCCGGACGGCAGGATTCACACCTGCTACCGTCAGACAGAAACCCGCACCGGACGCATCTCCTCAACCGAGCCGAATTTGCAGAATATCCCCGTGCGTACAGAGCTTGGACGCGAAATGCGCAAATTCTTCATTGCGGCGGAGGGACACACGCTGCTTGATGCCGATTACAGCCAGATCGAGCTGCGTCTGGTCGCGCATCTCTGCGGCGACGAGAATATGCGCCGCACCTTTGCCGAGAATCTGGACATTCACCGGATGACCGCCGCGCAGGTGTTCAATATGCCGGAGGACATGGTCACAAAGGAAATGCGAAGCGCTGCAAAAGCAGTCAACTTCGGCATTTTGTACGGAATCGGTGCCTTTTCGCTGTCGAAGGACATCGGCGTATCGGTCGCGAAGGCTGACCGTTATATCAAGGATTACCTGCATTCCTTCCCGAATGTCGAGCAGTTCATGAACGAAACCGTCGCAAATGCGAAGGAAAAGGGCTATGTCACAACGCTGTTCGGCAGAAAGCGCTTCGTGCCGGAGCTGCGCGCCTCCAATAAAATGGTGCAGGCGGCAGGCAGACGCATCGCGATGAATACGCCGGTGCAGGGCACCGCTGCCGATATCATCAAGGCGGCAATGGTGCGGGTCTGGCGGCGTCTGCGGGAAGAAGTCCCGACCGCAAAGCTGATTCTTCAGATCCATGACGAACTGATCGTTGAGGCACCGTTTGCCGATGCGGATAAGGCAGCCGAAATCCTGCATACAGAAATGGAGCAGGCGTGCAGCCTGTCTGTGCCGCTGACGGCAGAGGTGCAGGAGGGCACGAGCTGGTATGATGCTAAGGGCTGATGCCGGGATTGAGATGTTCTCTGACAGCAATATTCACGCGGTCGCAGAGCTGGCAAAGGCGTGCTTTACGACGCCGTGGTCGGAGGACATTTACCGCAGAGAGCTGGATAACCCGCAGTCGGTCGGCTTTGTCTGCATGATTGGCGGAGAGGCAGCAGGGTTCATTCACTGCAATTTCGTGCTGGATGAGCTGACGCTGAACACGCTGTGCGTCGCAGAAAAATACCGCAGACAGGGCATCGCACGGGCACTCTGGGCGGCGGTGACAGAGATGATGCAGGGTGTATGCAGTGTGTGCTATCTGGAGGTGCGCGAGAGCAATCTGCCTGCGCGGACGCTCTATGAATCGCTCGGTTTTACGCAGAACGGTTATCGCCCGCGCTATTATTCGCAGCCGGATGAAGCCGCTGTGCTGATGATCTGTAATCTGTAAAACGAAAGAGGAGAACCCGACGCGGGCTCTCCTCTTTCGGTGTATGATGAAATTGGATGCGGGTCAGCGGAGCAGTTCGCCGCGGAGAAAGAGCAGGATTTTTTTCTCTCTGCGGGAGACCTGTACCTGTGTCATACCGAGCAGCTTTGCCGCCTCACTCTGCGTCATATTCTGCTCATAGCGCAGCGCGATCAGTCTGCGGTCGGCATCGCTGAGCAGCGTCAGCACCTGCCGCAGCGCGAGATGCTCCTGAATTTCCTGTTCGGGCGAGGGAATCGGAATATCCAGCACGGTATCGCCGTCCTCGCTTTCCGCTGTCAGTGAGATGACCGGTCTGGATGCACAGAGCGCCTGTGCTGCTTCTGTTTCCGGGACGTCTAATTGTGCGGCGACCTCACGGAGCGTCGGTTCTCTGCCGAGTGACTGCCGAAGCTGCTGGGAAGCGCGGTTTGCCTGCTGTGCGAGGGATTGCAGCCGCCTGCCGATGTGAACGCTGCCGCCCTCGCGGAACAGCCGCTTGATCTCTCCGAGAATCACAGGGACCGCATAGGTCGAGAAGCAGACACCGCGTGCCGGATCGAAGGCATTGGCTGCCTTGACCAGCCCCAGACAGCCTGCGGAATACAGCTCCTCATATTCGACCCCGCGCTCACGGAAGCGGTTGGCGCAGAGGTGAACCAGACCGAGATGCGCTTCCGCAGAGACTGCGGGTACATTATTCTGTCCCATGGCGAAGCTTCTTCCGCATAATGACAGTCGTTCCCTTCCCGATATGGCTCGTGACCGTCAGCCGGTCGGTGAAGCTCTGCATGACGGTAAAGCCCAGACCGGCACGTTCCTCTGCGGGCGCGCTGGAATACAGCGGCTGCATTGCCTGTCCGATATCGGCAATGCCGCAGCCCTTGTCAGCGATCCGGATGTAGATGATATCCTGCGGCAGCAGCCGGACGGTTACGGCGATCAGCCCGGGTTCAGCATCGCGGTAGGCATGAACAATGCTGTTTGTCACTGCCTCGGAGACTGCCGTGCGGAGGTCGGCAAGCTCCTCGACGGTCGGGTCGAGCTGAGCCGCAAATGCACAGACCATTGTTCTGGCAAAGCTTTCGTTCTCGGAGCGTGCAGGAAAGCTGCATTTCAGTTCATTGAGCGTATTCATGTTCCGGCTCCTTTCCGCAGACAGTGCAGCGGATGACCGCGAGCCTGTCGGCACCGGAGAGCCGAAGCACCTTCCGGATCTGCTGTGAGGGGTTGTGGATTTCGAGTCTGCCGCCGGTTTCTTCGAGCAGTCTGGATCTGCCGATAATCAGCCCGATGCCGGAGCTGTCCATGAATGTGACATGCAGGAAATCGAGGATGAGGGTTTGCGGGAGCTGCTCGCGGACAGCGAAGTCGATTTGTTCGCGGATCTCTTTGACGTGGTGATGATCCAGCTCACCGCTGAGAAATGCAGTGAGCTTTTTGGGTTCCTGTTTGAGTTCAACCATGGCGCTTTGCGTCCTTTCTTTTTGTGGTATCTTCATTGTAGCACACACATCCCGCGAAATTGGTCATATACGGGCGGGGCGGGCAGTGCCCGCAGGTGAAAGCACTTGATTTTTGTTTAATATTATGCTATGATATGAGAAGTATGAGTATCCGCCGTCAACCGGGAAAGGAATTTCATGATCTATGAAAAAAGCATTGACCGTAACATTTGCACTTTGTCTCGCCGCACTCTGCGGCTGCGCTGAAGGAGGAGAGCATTTCGAAGATCACATTTCAGTTCAGCAACAATAACACAAACGGTCTGAATGAGTCGTACACGACAAAGGAAATCGCAGAAATGAGTCAGAAATCACAGGCGGAGAAGCGTCCGACCGGTGAGATGAAAGCATTTACGCTTGATGACGGAAATGAGTACATGTATTTTACAGCGAGTGAGAAGATTGACGAGGAGCGCACGCTATACAATACCAATGTTTTGCGGATGCTCGGCAAGTATACATTTCTGATGCAGTATACCAGCTTTGACGATGATTTTGAGACGGCAATTCTCCCGTGCTTTGAAAGTCTGTCCTGAGACCGGCAAAGGTACGGGCAGCTCCCGGTATGCTCCAAATGCAGTTTTCATTCAGAAGCGGATCCGATCATGATCAGTGCAGATGTATGATCGGCACCGCTTCCTATTTTCCTGCGGCTGTGATCTTCCGGACGGCGGTTTCTCTGCGGGATGCAGGGTGCGCAGTCAGTGCGGCGGCGAGCGGGACTGTAATGCTGAAGCCCAGTGCGGTCAGCAGCGCGGAAGACGCAAGCGTGACGGTTGAGAATACCGCCTGCATCGCGGGAATCCGCAGTGCGGCGAAGGTGACGGCAGCAGAGGACAGCACCGCGAGCAGAAGCTTGCCGTTTGAGAAATACGGCACGGAAAACAGCGTTCCGTCCTCACGTTTGCACTCGAATACATGCAGGAGCTGCGAGCAGATCAGTGTGACGAGCGCCGCGGTGCGGGCATGTGCCAGATCACCGGTCATGCGCAGGACGGTTGTGAACGAGCCGAGCGTCGAGAGCGCGATGAAAATGCCGCGGAAAACAATGCGCGAGAGCAGACCGCCCGCAAAAAAGCTGTCGTCCGCACGGCGCGGCGGGCGGTGCATGATCTCCGGTGCAGGCGGCTCCAGTCCGAGGGCGACCGCCGGAAGTCCGTCCGTCATCAGATTGACCAGCAAAATCTGTGTCGGCAGCAGTACGACCGGCAGCCCCATGAGAATACCGGCAAGCATGGTCAGCACCTCACCGATGTTGCAGGCGAGCAGATAGCGCACGAATTTGCGGATATTTGCATAGACCGTGCGCCCTTGCTCGACCGCAGCGGTCAGCGTATCGAAGCGGTCGTCGAGCAGAATGATATCGGCAGCCTGCCGCGTGACATCGGTGCCGTTTTTGCCCATTGCCACGCCGATGTCCGCCTCCTTGACCGCAGGTGCATCGTTGACGCCGTCGCCGGTCATCGCTGAGATATGCCCCTTGCGCCGGAATGCACGGACGAGCCGCAGCTTATGTGCAGGCGTAACGCGGGCGAATACAGCATAGCGGTCCAGACAGGCGTCCAGCTCGGCATCGCTCAGGCGGTCAAGTTCTGCGCCGGTCATTGCGTGTTCTGCATGCGGAATCCCCGCCTTTGCAGCGATTGCCGCCGCGGTTTTGATATGGTCACCGGTCAGCATGACAACGCGGATGCCTGCATGGGTACACGCCGCAATCGCGCGCTTTGCCTGCTCACGCGGCGGGTCGAGCATCCCGCTCATGCCGAGAAAGACCATAGAATTCGGCTGTGCAGTTCCGCTGACATGCGGCTGCTCCGCGAATGCCAGAACGCGCAGCGCTTCCTCCGCGAGTGCATCTGCCTGACAGCTCAGTGCCGCGCGCTTCTGCGGCGTCAGCGGAAGCACACGCCCGTTTTCGCGGTAATATGTGCAATTCCGCAGGATCACATCGACAGCACCCTTCGAGAGTGCGAGGGAATCCTGTTCGCTGCTGCAAAAGACCGTCATGGCGCGGGTATCACTGTCAAACGGAATCTCACCGGTGATGCGGTAACGGGAAAAGCCGTCGGCGCTGATGCGGCACTTGGCTGCTGCGATGAGCAATGCCGCTTCGGTCGGGTCGCCGGAAATCTCCCACATTTCTCCTGCATCGGTAATTGCAGCATGATTGCAGAGAACGGCACAGCGCAGCAGCGGGAACAGATCCGAGGATGCATTGACAGGGCATGCGGCAGCGTCCTTCAGCAAAGAGCCGCTGCGCTGCCAGCCGGTTCCGGTCAGGCTGTATTCTGCGGCAGGTGTCCGGAGCTTCTGCACGGTCATTTTGTTCTCAGTGATCGTACCGGTTTTGTCGGAACAGATGACCGATGCACAGCCCAGTGTTTCGACGGCATGCAGCCGGTTGACGAGCGCGTGTTTCGCAAGCATGCGCCGGACGGCAAGTGCCAGCGCAATCGTAACGGTTGCGGGGAGACCCTCCGGAATCGCGGCAATCGCGATTGTGATGCCGGTCATGAGCATGTCAAAGACCGGTTCGCCGCGCAGAATCCCTGCGAGAAAGACCAGAATGCAGACAGCAAGACAGATCACGGCAAGCACCTTGCCAAGCTCACCGAGCCGTTTCTGGAGCGGTGTTTCGTTTTCGGAAATATCCGAGAGAAGCTGCGAGATCTGCCCCATTTGTGTGGATTTTCCGGTGTGCGTAACTTCTGCTTCGGCGGTGCCGTGCGTGACGGCAGTTCCCGCATAGAGCATGTCGCCGCGTCCGATCGCATTCGAGACAGCGCCGTCCGCATCGGTATGCACATGCTTTTGCACAGGGAGCGATTCGCCGGTCAGCACGGATTCCTCTGCGGAGAGCTGTGCGCAGCTTCGGATGACTGCATCGGCGGGGATACAGTCCCCGGCTTCTATTAAAATAGTATCCCCGGTGACAATCTGATCTGCGGGAAGCACCGCCGGTACGCCGTCGCGGAGAACCCGTGCGGTCGGTGCGGTCATGTTCCGCAGTGCCAGAAGCGTCTGTTCTGTGCGGAATTCCTGTACAAAGCCAAGCACCGCATTCAGGATGACGATTACCCCGATTGCCGCAGCATCGGCGTATTCATGTACCAGCCACGAGATCAGTGCGGCGAAAAGCAGGATCAGTACGGTGAGATCGCGGAACTGCGAACAGAGAATGCGGAACGGATGCGCTTTCTGCGGCTCAGCCAGCGTATTGCGCCCGTCCCGACGCAGACGCTCCTGTGCCTGCGCGGTGGTCAGTCCCTGCATAGTGCGGACACTCCTTTCCGTATTTCGGATTCAGTGAAGCATATGTGCCGGTGCATGTCCGGTATGCATTTGTGAGAATGCACAAAAAAATGGCAAGTGCTTTATGAAAGTTCTACCAAGAAAAAGCGGCGGAATCCGAAGAAAGGACTTGCATTTCCGGACGGAGTATGCTATAATAAGAAAGCTGATGCACAAGATATGCAATGAAACACGAGGTTGCGGCTGTGAGCCGGTAATTCGTGCGGAGCATGTCCCGCTGGACGGGCGAATTGAGATACGGCACTGTGTG
>CAMNAY010000013.1 GCA_946531975.1 uncultured Ruminococcus sp.
AATTCACCCTTGCGGAGCTCCTCCGGTGGGAAATTTCGCGCTCTGCGGAGCGCGACGAGGGGCGCTGCCCCTCGACCCTGCAAGCCTTTGAAAAGGCTTGAGCGAAACTTTTGATATGGGTGCGGAAAAGATATTTGTGTTAACTAGAAATTGTCAACCGCCTAAAAAGTTACATACCTTAAGAAACATGATAATAAAAACGCCCTGTTCTCCGAGACCGGAAAACAGGGCGAATCTGACTTGAGCTGCCGATTCAGCCGGCGCTGCTGCCGTTGAACCAAGCAGGAACAATCACAACAACAAGTGTCGCAACAAAGAACACGACACAGAAGAAGGTCGTCCACTTCTTAAGGCGCGCCTCCTTGGTGTTGCCCTCATTTTTGCTGAAATGGGAATCGTAGCTGCCGCCGGTGATCGCGGAGGTCATGTTCTGATCCGGCTTGGAATCCTGCATCAGACCGAGAATCACGATCAGGACGCAGGCAATCAGCAGAACAATGCTGCCGACGATTTCGATGATGCTCATGAATGCCATTCCTTTCTTCCGAAACACAATTTGCTTTTTTCTGTCAAAAAGCGATTACAATCATTATAGCATATCCTGCGCCAAAATGCAAGCCTTTTTCATAATTTTTTTCACGTTACGGAAAACGCATGAAAACACGGCGCCGGATTTCGCAAAAAAAGATGAATAATACATGAAAATCACCGCGGCGGACTTGTAAAACAGCCGCGATTGTGGTACAATAAGATGAAGAAATGCCGGTCGGATCAACACCGGTACGGAATGAAAACAAGGAGGGCGCAACATGCTCGAATATGAGGGACAGCCCTGCATGATCTGCGGCAGGGTGTTCGGAGAGGACGATGACATTGTCACCTGTCCGGAATGCGGAACACCGTATCACCGCGCATGCTACAAAGAGGCGGGCGCCTGCATCAATACTGCACTGCATGAATCCGGCGGAAGCTGGGCCGTGCAGCGCCGCAGAGAGATCGCTGCGGAGCACCGTGCGGAGCGGCTTGCGGAGGAGGCGGAGCAGGCAGAGGAGCGCGAGCGCGGCGAGGCACCGAAAATGCTGAACGGTTCGCTCTATGACGGCGTCCGGCTGAATCCCTATGATCCGTGCGTCGGGCTGGATCCGGAGGAGACGCTGGACGGCGCTACGATCCGTGAGATTGCGGAGTTTGTCGGAACCAACCGCTTCTACTATCTGCCGCTGTTCCGGCTGATGAAAAAAACCGGCAGAAAGTTCTCGTTCAATCTGATCTGCCTGTTCTTTCCGCATTTTTACTTTGCGAACCGGAAAATGTGGCTGCTGACGATCGGCTCGATGCTGCTGGAAATGGTGCTGAATATTCCGACGGTGCTGCAATACATGTATGAGCAGCTGAATATCACCGTCCGATGGGCGAATGTCACATCGCCTGCCTTTGAGCGGATTAGCACGATTGCGACCTTTGCGGGCTTTGCGGTGTCGCTGTTCTGGTGCCTGTTTGCCAATTATCTGTATTACCGGCATACTGTCCGGCGCATCCGGAGCATCAAGCGGAGCACCGGCTCTGAGGCTGCGATGCATGACCGCATTCAGACAGAGGGCGGCACAAACGGCTGGAACATTGTTCTGGCGCTGGTCATTGAGACCGCAATCGCATTTGCGTTTGTTGCCGTGGCAACTGCGGTCAGATGACGGATTCTGAAGAAACGAAAGCCATAGGACATCTGTCCTATGGCTTTTTCTGTGAGCTGTTTCCGGCAGCGCTTATGCTTCGGGAGCCGCGGCTGTCGGCGGAATCGGCAGTTCGTTTTTGACAATTACGGCTGAAGGCTCCGCGCTCAGGGTCTCCTCAATCTCATCATATACAGAGAACAGATCTTCTGCGCATTCCTCAAGGCGCTTGCAGATGTGCGGATCAAGCTCCAGTGCATCGCGCAGTTCATTCAGTGAGCGGCGCTCCTCCGGCGCCTCGCAGCCGTCGCAGACAGCAAAGGCATACAGCTCCATATAGACCTTGCGCTTGCTGGTCTCATTGAGCTGGGACATGGTGAAGCGCGCCGCAGCGGAAGCTGCTGCATCAAAGGTAAAGCCGGTTACACCCAGCGCAGCCGCGTATTCATCCAGCAGAGCATCCTCCTCTGCGGTCACAACGCCGTCTTCCTCGATCAGTTCCGCAGCAAGCGTCAGAAACGCCTCTGCCTCGATCTGTTCAAACTCATGTAAAAAAAGCATTGGGTAATCCCTTCCTTTCCTTTTTTCAGGCGGAATGCCGCAGAGCGGTCCCGCTGCTTTCAGTATACCATAATCTGTTGAAAAAAGCAAGTGCTTTCCTGTATGAACTGATTTTTGTTGCCCCGCAGCACTTGACGAAACCGCAAACTTGTGTTATAGTATGAGAGAAGATTACAGTATAGAAGTGACAATGTAAATTTATCTGATGAAGGGATGAAGAACGATGTATCATTTTGATGTAGACCGTGCCGTGGAAGACTGCTGCCGCTGGGTGCAGGACTGGTTCGCGGAAAACGGAGACGGCTGTCAGGCGGTGCTGGGCATTTCCGGCGGCAAGGACAGCTCTGTCTGTGCGGCACTGCTCTGCCGTGCGCTGGGCGTACACCGTGTGATCGGCGTGCTGATGCCGCGCGGAGAACAGCCCGATATCGACGATGCAAAGCTGCTCTGCAAGCATCTCGGCATCACCAATGTGACCATTAACATCGGCGAGGCGGCGGATGCCGTGGAAAAATCGGTTGCGGCAGTGACGCCGCTGTCGAATCAGACAGTCGTCAATATCCCGCCGCGTGTCCGTATGACAACGCTCTATGCAGTCTCGCAGAGTGTGAACGGCAGAGTTGCCAACACCTGCAATCTCTCTGAGGACTGGGTCGGCTACTCGACCCGCTGGGGCGACAGCGTCGGCGATTTTGCACCGCTCGCACAGTTCACCGTCACCGAGGTCAAGGCGATCGGCCGCGCACTGGGTCTGCCGGAGCAGCTCATCGAGAAGGCGCCCTCCGACGGTCTGACCGGAAAAACCGATGAGGACAATCTCGGCTTCACCTATGCCGAGCTGGATGCCTATATCCGCGAAGGCATTGCGCCCTGCGAGGAGCATAAAAATCTCATCGACCGCAAGCATAAGCAGAATCTTTTTAAGCTGAAGATGATGCCTGCGTTCCCGTTTAATCCCGAAACCTGAACAGAACAAGGGCTCCGGTCAGAGTGTCTGACCGGAGCCCTTGACAACGCTGCGGGAATGTGCTATAATAAGGGGCACCGCATGCGGCTGCTGCGGGAATGATGCAGGAATAATCGGCTCATGTACGGAAGGCTGGTACATGGGCTTTTTTGCGGTTGACCGCGAGAGGAAGGAATCATGATGAACAGTCTCCTGATTGTCAACAGCGTTCTGCTCGGAGTCGGGCTGGCAATGGATGCTTTCACGGTTTCGCTGGCAAACGGTCTGAACGAACCGGACATGCCGATGCGCCGGCATCACGGGATTGCGGGCATGTTTGCGGGCTTTCAGGCGTTGATGCCGCTGCTTGGCTGGCTTTGTGTCCGGACGGTTGTGTCCTATTTCAACGCATTTGCGCGATGTATCCCATGGATCGCGCTGCTGCTGCTCTCATATATCGGCATCAAAATGTTGATCGAGGGGCTGCGTGCGCGGCACGGCAGTGCAGATGAACCGCAAAAGCGTCCGACGGTCAAAACACTGCTGGTACAGGGCGTCGCGACCTCGATCGACGCGCTCTCCGTCGGCTTTACGATTGCCGATTACAGCATCGGCAAGGCGCTGCTTTCTGCCTGCATCATCGGCGCAGAGACCTTCGGGATCTGCTTCTGCGGGCTGATTATCGGCAAAAAGGCGGGCATGAAGCTCGCGGGCAAAGCAACCGTCATCGGCGGTCTGCTGCTCATCGGAATCGGCGCCGAAATCTTCATCAGTCATCTGGTCGGCAGATCGTGACAATTCTTGCGGAACGATATGTGCCCTCCTGTTTTTCGGATGATATCCGGAGAACAGGAGGGCTTTTTCGGCTTCGGACGCTGCGGGAGATCACGCGCCGCCTGTCCGGACGATCTCCGCGCCGGGATAATAATGCAGAAGAATCTCATCGCAGGAGCTGCCGTTTTTTGCCATGACATTGGCGCCGTACTGGCTCATGCCGACGGCGTGCCCGAAGCCTCTGACGGTGAAGATGAACTGCTTGTCATCGCAGCGGACCGTGAAGCATGCCGAGCGCAGACCGAGCGCTTCCCGAATCTGCTGACCGGTGAACACTGCCGAGCCGCAGGTGAGCTTCAGCACCGTTCCGGAGCCGGTGATCTCCGGCGCGCCGAGCCACGATTCCGGTTCTCCGGAAAATGTGACTGCCGGATCAATTTCCCGGAGCGCTTCCTTCAGCTTTTCCGGCGAAATGCAGCACACGGTCTCGTATTCCGGTGCGCTGCGGTCGCCCTCGGAGCTGACAGAGACCAGATACGGCAGCGGTGTGCCCCAGACATTTCCGGCGGATTCGGTCTGTCCCGCAGATATCGCGTGAAATGCTGCTGCGATCGGCTCGTTTTCATAATACAGCAGCGCATCACTGACTGCATCGACTGCGGCAGCGATTTTTTCGCAGCTTTCTTCAAAGGCGCCGCCGTAAAACTGCTGCATCTGTGCCTGCGAATAAAACGCCTGATACTGCGCGCTGTCGTCAGAGAAGTCGGCGCCGTGCAGGGCGGGATCAGGGTGTGCGGCGTTCTGCGCGCGGATGCGTTCGGCGTAGGTGTGCGCCGCGACTGCCTGTGCCTTCAGCGCTTCCGGTTCATAGGCGGCGGGCATTTCCGCGCCGACCACACCGATCAGATACTCCCGCACAGGGATATCCTCGACAGTGCCGGACGCTGTCCGCAGTACCCGGTAACAGCGCGCTGAACTGTCTGACTGTGCAGCGGATACAGACGCCGGCGGCATCTGTACATGAACCGGCGGCAGCCCCGCAGACAGCGCCGGAATCGCAAGCATCACGCCTGCGGAAAGAAGAATCAGCCGGATTTTTGAATCGGGCATACAGTACCTCCGAATGCTTGACATTCTGCCGGAAAAGCAGTATAATAATAGAGAATGTGAAACTGTAAAATGGCACAGCCATACACAGCAGAAAGGAAACCGCTTATGAGCAATCTGGACACAAATGAGTACATCAACAGCTTATGCCTCGGTCTGCGGGATTATTCCGCACTGGATCCGTCGCTGTTTCAGAAATATCATGTGAACCGCGGTCTGCGTAAGCCTGACGGGACCGGCGTCGTCGCCGGCATCACCAAGATCTGCAACGTCCACGGCTATATGCTGAATGAAGGCGAGATCGAAGCAATCCCCGGTGAGCTGATTTACCGCGGCTACGAGATTACCGATCTGGTGCATGCGGTCGAACAGGAAAACCGCTTCGGATATGAGGAAACTGCG
Source organism: uncultured Ruminococcus sp. (assembly GCA_946531975.1). Lineage (GTDB taxonomy): Bacteria > Bacillota > Clostridia > Oscillospirales > Ruminococcaceae > Firm-04. The sequence goes on from CAMNAY010000013.1 coordinate 5,461, forward strand.
TATCTGCTTCTGTTCGGAAAGCTCCCGACGGCACAGCAGCTCACCGATTTCCGGGACTATATCGCCAAGGCCCGTGAGCTGCCGGACGGCTTTGTGCTGGATATGATCGCGAAGGCACCGTCCAATAATATCATGAACAAGCTCGCGCGTGCTGTGCTGGCACTGTATTCCTATGACGAGGAATGCGAGGTGCGGACGCTGGAAAATGAAGTCCGCATCGCGATTTCCATGATCGCAAGACTGCCGGTCATCATGTCCGCAGCCTATCAGGTCAAACGGCAGCATTTCGACGGCGAGAGCCTTGTCATGCATCCGCTCCGTCCGGAGGAGAGCAACGCCGAGACCATCCTCTCGCTGCTGCGTCTCGACCGGAAATATACGCCGGAGGAAGCGCATCTGCTCGATATCTGCATGATGCTGCACGCAGAGCACGGCGGCGGCAACAACTCCGCCTTTACCTGCCGCGTGCTGACCTCGTCCGGCACGGATCCCTATTCTGCTTATTCCGGCGCGATCGGCGCGCTCAAGGGCTTCCGCCACGGCGGCGCCAATATCAAGGTGATCGAGCAGCTTGAGACCTTCAAGCGCGAGATCAGCAACCCGCAGGACGAGGGTCAGGTCGCAGATTTCATCCGCAAGGTGCTGCGCAGAGAAGCGGGCGACGGCGCGGGACTGGTCTACGGCATGGGACATGCAGTCTATACGCTCTCCGATCCGCGTGCGGTGCTGCTGAAGGAAAAAGCATTTGCGCTGGCACAGGGCAAGGAGATCGAGGAAGACTTCCGGCTGCTGGAGACGATCGAGCGCCTGACACCGGCACTGGTCGCGGAAAAATCCGCGCGCGCCGCTGCAAAGAATGTCTGCGCCAATGTTGATCTCTACTCCGGTCTTGTCTACCGGATGCTCGGCATTCCGGCAGATCTGCTGACGCCGATGTTCGCGGTCTCCCGTATCGCGGGCTGGGCAGCACACCGCATCGAGGAGGTGCTGACCGGCGGCAGGATTATCCGTCCGGCGTATAAGTCCATCACCAAGCGGGTCAGTTATGTCCCGATGGCAGAGCGGAAATGAACGCGAAGCTGACGCTGCTCTGCGGCATGGCTGCTGCAATCACCGTTCAGCTCCCCGCATGCAGCTTCTCCGCCAGTACGGAGACGATGCTGACGCCGCCGCGTCTGACTGCCGAGCAGGAGGCGATCTATCAGGCGCTGCAATCGGCAGCCGGTTCGCAGATCAGCCTGAAGTATCCGAAATCGGGCGAACGGCTCTCTGCCTTTACGGTCGATGACCTCGACGGCGACGGCGCGGATGAGGCAATCGTGTTCTATGAGACCGGAAGAAGCGGCACCGAGGAGAATCCGCTTCGGCTCTGTCTGCTGGATCAGCGCGGCGGAAAGTGGCGCGCTGTGCAGGAGTATCCCGCTGCCGGCGCGGAGATCGAACGGGTCGATATCGAAAAGCTCGGCACCAATCCGCGCAAGAATCTGATCCTGCGGTACAGCATGGTGGACGGCGCGGAGCATGCCGCAACCGTCTATCACTATGCCGACGGCGCACTGATTCAGTCGCTGTCCCTGTCCTATTCGGTGCTGGAACTTCAGGACCTCAACAGCGACGGAACGCGGGAGCTGTTCATGACCACGGCGGCAAAGGCGCCTGCGCCTGCCTCAGCGGTCGTCTATGCACTGGATGAGGATGGGACCTATATTCAGTCGCCGCAGCTCAATCTGCCCGATTCCTTCACGGATGTAACCAGAGTTTCTTACGGCGTGCTGCCCGCTGAGGACGGCAGCAGCATTCCCGCGGTGTATCTCGACGGCATGACCGGCGCGACCACCGCACAGACGACGGTTCTCAACTATCACGATCATCTGCTCTCCGTGGTCTATGCAGATGCAGCGGAGCGGATGAATACCGCAAGACCTGCCGGATGCCAGACCATGGACATCGACGGAGACGGCGAACTGGAAATCCCCGGCAATACGATCTTCTACGGTTATACCAATGCCGAGGAAGGCTCCCCGCTGAGCCTGACAAACTGGTATGTCTGCCGGAACGGGCTGCTGATCCGGGAGCATTCCTCCTACTATGCCGGACAGGAAGGCTATGTCTTTGTGATGCCGAAACGCTGGGAGAAGCGCGTCACGGCGGTGCAGGAGAATGAGGAAATCGTGTTCTATGAATTCGATACCGGAAAGCGGACGCAGAACGGCGTGCCTGTTCTGCTGAATCCGCTGCTGCGGCTCGCGGTCGTCAATGACCCCGTGGTCGCGGATGCAATGCAGGCGGAAGGCTATCTGCTGCTCAGACAGCAGAACGGAAACTATTATCTCGGCGCCATACAGGCAACCGGCACACGCATGCAGATAAAGGAGAGCGAGCTGCTCTTTGCCATGCAGGTGCTGCCATAAAATAAAACAGAAAAAACGGGCGGCGCCTGAAATCCGCCCGGTGAACGGAGGATTTGCGCATGAAACGGATACTTGTCTGCGAGGATGAGGAAGTCATCCGCGAGTTTGTTGTCATCAATCTGAAGCGTTCGGGCTACGACGTCGTGGATGTGGACTGCGGCGAGGCTGCCCTGCGCGTGTTTGAACAGGAAAACGGCAATTTTGATATTGTCGTGCTCGATATCATGATGCCCGGCATCGACGGCATCACCGTCCTGAAGCGCCTGCGCGAAAAATCCAAGACCGTCGGCATTATCATGCTCTCGGCAAAGGCGCAGGAAATGGACAAGGTCAATGCGCTGATGAATGAGGCGGATGACTATATCACCAAGCCGTTTGCACCCTCTGAGCTGACTGTGCGCGTCGATGCGCTCTATCGCAGAGTCATCATGAACTCGATCAGCAATGAAGGCGTGAAAATGCTGGAATCCGGGCCGTTCCAGATCGACCTCGACGGCAGAACCGTCACCAAGAACGGCGAGCCGATTGAGCTGACTGATGTGGAATACAAGATTCTGAGCTATTTCCTGCGCAATAAAAATACCGCACTCGACCGCGCCAGCATCCTCACAAATGTCTGGAGCGATACCTATTACGGCGACAATAAGATCGTGGACGTCAATATCCGGCGTCTGCGCATGAAGATCGAGGATGACCCCTCCGATCCGAAATATATCATCACCATTTGGGGCTACGGCTACAAATGGGAGGAAAAAGCAGAGGGACACCGCTAAAAGAGGACATTCCGCATGGCGAAAAAAAGCATCAAGCGCCGCTGGATTACCAACAACCTCGGCGTCATTGCCCTGATCCTGCTTGTAATCGAGCTGACGGTCATTTATGCGGTGCAGAACTATTTTTATAATTCTGCGCGGCAGTATCTTGTCTCGAAGATCAACGCCGTCAACGGTGTGCTGACGCGCTATGCCGCAGATACCGGCACAAATCTCAATGCCGAGATCCGCAGCACGCTGGAAAGCTTCTCCGATAAGGATAAAATGGAGCTGATGGCGATTGACTACAACGGCAGGATCGTTCTGACATCGTCCGGATTTACGCCGGATTTCAATATGGATATGCCGGACTACACCGAGGCGATGAAGGACGGCAGCACCTACGGATACAGCACCGGAAAAACCGACAACGGCGAGCGCATCATGGCAGTCTGTTACCCGATTACGGGTATCAGCGGCGAGTACAGCGCGATCCGTGTCGTGACGTCGCTCGAAACGATCGACAACACGATCCGGACCTTTGTGTTTTTTGTGACGCTTATCGCAATCGCGGTGCTGCTGCTGCTGGGTCTGTCGAATCTGTATTTCGTGGGCTCAATTCTGCGGCCGATCCGTGAGATCAACTCCAACACCGAAAAATTTGCACACGGCGATTTCTCCGCCCGCATCAATCAGGAGAGTGAGGACGAGATCGGAGAACTGTGCGCCGGCATCAACCACATGGCGGACGAGCTTTCCGCCGCGGAAGCGATGAAAAACGAGTTCATCAGTTCGGTGTCGCATGAGCTGCGCACGCCGCTGACGGCAATCAAGGGCTGGGCGGATACGCTCAACGATATGGCGGGCGACAGCGTCCGCGGCGAAGCGGAGACCGACCCGGAAATGATGCAGAAGGGTCTGCGCATCATCGTCGGAGAGACCGAGCGTCTGTCGGAAATGGTCGAGGAGCTGCTCGATTTCTCGCGGATGCAGAGCGGCCACTTCAGCCTGCAAATGGACACCATGGACGTCCTTGCCGAGCTTGGCGATGCTGTGCTGATCTATATGGAGCGTGCAAAGAAGGATCAGATCCGCGTGATCTATGAGGAGCCGGAAATGCTGCCCTTTGTCTACGGCGACAAGAACCGCATCCGGCAGGTGTTCATCAATGTCATCGACAACGCAATCAAATATTCCGATCAGGACGGTCTGGTCGAGATCAATGCCGAGGCTGCCGATGAAAACCGGGCGGTGCGGATCATCGTCCGCGACCACGGCTGCGGCATCAAAAAATCAGATCTGAGCAAGGTCAAGACGAAATTCTATAAACCGAACCACACCAGGCGCGGCTCCGGCATCGGGCTCGCCGTTGCCGATGAAATCGTGACGATGCATCACGGCTCACTGGAAATTGACAGTGAGGAGAATGTGGGCACGACCGTAACAATCACACTGCCGGCAAAGGACGCGCGGTAATCAGACAACAGCGCAGAACAGGAGGCAACAGCGATGGGACTGACAGCCGCATTGCTTCTGACAGAAGGCTATTGGAAGCAGGGCGAACATATCGGAGGATTCGTGATTGCCGTGATTTTCACGGTTGTTCTGGTGATTCCGTATCTGCTTTATCACCGCAAAAAAGCACACTGTACCGCGGAGGTCGATGCGGTCGTCGTCGATCTGCTGGAGCAGGAGCACACCGACAGCGAAGACGGCTATTCCGTCACCTATGCGCCGGTTTACAGCTTTTACTTTGACGGGCAGACGTACAGGGTGGAATCAAAGATCTATTCCTCCGGCAGACAGTATGAGATCGGGGAACATGTGACGGTCTGTGTGGATCCGGAGAATCCCGAAAAGCTCTTTGATGCAAAGCGGGAGCGCAAAACAGCTGTCTTTATCTCGGCGATTGCCGCCGCATTTATTGTATTCGGGATCATCGCGATGCTGAATTGACCCGATGCAGAATACAGAAAGGATGAATAAATTGTCCGAAGCACACCAGTCCGAAAAACAGGCTGCCAAAGCAGCCTATGCACATAAATCGAAGATCGGCGGACAGGCACTGATTGAGGGCGTCATGATGAAGGGCGCATTCCGCGGCGCCATGGCGTGCCGCCTTCCAAACGGCGAGATCGACGTCGAAACATGGGAGGTTCCGGCAAAGTGGCGCGATGACCCGAAAACCGGCAAGCCGGTTCTGGTACAGCCGTGGTATGCAAAGGTCCCGCTGGTGCGCGGCTGCGTGAACTTCGTCAGCTCTATGGTCACCGGCTATCGCTGCATGATGAAGGCGGCGGAGAAGCAGTATGACGAGGAGATTGACGCATTCTGCGAATGGAAAAAGAAGAATAAGAAATTTGACAAGCTCTCTGAGACGGAACAGAAGGAACTGTTCGTGCAGTGGTATCCCAAAAAGCGCAGGGAGCTGGATGAGGAAAAGAAAAAAGAGGACAAGAAATTTGTCCCCGCACCCGCGCCCGATGCCGCTGCGGTTGAACGGCGCTGGGACTATCTGAAGAAAGCCTCGGAGCATTATGACTATGAGGAGCCCGGACGCTTTGAGCAGTGGCTCGATGATAAGCTCGGCGACAAGATTTTCGGCATCATCTCCGTGATTGCAATGATCATCGGCATTGCGCTGGCAATCGGACTGTTCATGTATCTGCCGAAGTGGATCGTGAGCTGGATCCCGGCGCTCGGCAAAAACAGAGTCGTCAAGTCGATCGCGGAAGGCGTGGTCAAGATTATTCTGTTTGTGTCCTATATGTGGCTGACGGGCTGCACAAAGAGCATCCGCCGGACCTATGAATATCACGGCGCGGAGCATAAGACGATCGCCTGCTTTGAGGCGGCGCTCCCGCTGACGGTCGAGAATGTGCGCAGGCAGGTGCGGTTCCATCCGCGCTGCGGCACGAGCTTCATCTTTCTGGTGCTGCTCATCAGCATTTTCTTCGGCTGCTTCAATCCGTTTGTGGTTGTCTGGAAGCGCGTGCTGTTCGGTTTTCTGCTGCTGCCGCCGGTTATGGGCGTGAGCTACGAGCTGATCCGCATTGCGGGACGCTATACGAATGTCTGCACAAAAATTCTGTCCGCGCCCGGACTCTGGATTCAGCGCATCACGACGAAGGAACCGCACGACGATCAGATCGAGTGTGCAATCGCCGCGATGACCCCGTGCATCCCCGAAAATCTCGAAGACGACGAATGGTAAGGGCGGCGCCCTTTGGCCGCACTCCGCAGAGTGCTCCACCTGTGTGAATTGCAGCGCAATTCACAGTCAGCCGTCCGTGTCTGCAAACAAAAACAAGGAGGACGCAGATGCTTCCGACATTCAAATATCACCCTGACCCGTTCGCAAGCGAGGTGTTCTATCGCGGCGAGCCGCATCGCTGCGACTGCTGCGGCAAGGAGACTGACGTCTGGTATGAATCTCCGTTCTATTCGGCGGAGGATGTGGAGTGCCTTTGTCCGTGGTGCATCGCGGACGGCTCCGCTGCCGCAAAATTCAACGGCGAATTTCAGGACAGCGCCAATATGGACAAGGTTCCCGATCCCGAAAAGGTGAAGGAGCTGACCGAGCGCACGCCCGGCTATCACGGCTGGCAGCAGGAATACTGGATGGCGCACTGTGACGATTTCTGTGTATTTCTGGGCTATGTCGGCTGGCAGGAGATCGAGGAAGCGGGGCTCGCGGAGGAGATCGCGGAAACATACCGGCAGGATCTCTGCGGCTTTGAATTCGAGGATATCCGGCAGTATATGCGCAAAGACGGCGGTCTGACAGGCTATCTGTTCCGCTGCCTGCACTGCGGAAAGCATTTCCTCTATGCGGACTGCGACTGATGATGCAGCGTATGGAACCCGCGCTGCTGCGCGAGCTGGCGGAGATGCTCCGTGCGGGCGGCATTGAAGATGCAGAGCTGGAAGCAAAGTGGATTTGCGAGGATATGCCCGATGCAGAGGCGGCGCGGGAGACCGCAAGACGCCGCGCAAAGCATGAGCCGCTGCAATATCTGCTCGGTGCGTGGGAATTCTACGGGCTGCGCATCGAGGTCGGGCAGGGGGTGCTGATCCCCAGAGCCGACACGGAAACGCTCGTTGAGGCGGCGCTTGACCGACTGAAGCAGACCGCGTCCCCTCGGATTATGGATCTCTGCACCGGAAGCGGATGCATCGCGCTGGCACTGAAATCGCAGATGCCGGACGCGGATGTGACCGGTATCGAAAAGAGCGCAGAGGCGATGAAATTCGCAGAAAAAAACCGTTCGGCGCTCGGACTGGATATTACACTCGTGCCGGGCGATGTGCTGCAAGCGGAAACGGCTGCGGCATTCACCGGGCTGGATTGCATTGTCAGCAACCCGCCCTACCTGACCGCCGATGATATGGCGCATTTGCAGCAGGAGGTCACCTATGAACCTGCCTCCGCGCTCGACGGCGGCGCAGACGGTCTGCATTTTTACCGGGAGATCACGCGGCTCTGGCGGGATGCTCTGAAGCCGGGCGGTCTGCTGGCATTTGAGATTGGCTGTACGCAGGGTGCAGATGCCGCAGAAATCCTGCGGCAGAATGACTTTGAACAAATCGCGGTTCTGCGCGACCTGAACGGCAATGAGCGTGTCGTGCTGGGAATTCACAGATGATACGAAATTGAATATCTGATGTGCTATGATATAGAGGAACCGCAAAGAGAAGCGCGGTGCGAAATCATGCACAGAAAGGAACAATACACAATGGCAAAGCAGGATCTGAAGAAGAAGAATATCGGCGTGGTCATTCCCGCCACAAAAGAGGAGCGTCAGAAAGCGCTGAAGAACGCAATCGCGCAGATTGAGAAGCAGTACGGCGCAGGCGCGGTCATGCGTCTGGGTCAAAATACGGTGCAGAATGTGCAGTCGATCTCGACAGGCTCGCTGACGCTGGACATGGCGCTGGGCATCGGCGGTGTGCCGCGCGGCAGAATCGTTGAGATCTACGG
>CAMNAY010000014.1 GCA_946531975.1 uncultured Ruminococcus sp.
CTGAAAGACTGGAAGGTTAAATGGCGGATGGACGGCAGTACCGGTGACAGCAATCTGGAATATGCCGTTGCAGACAGCCCTGACGCAGACTGGACCGAACTGACTTATTCTGCATGGGATCCGGATTTTTTGAATAAAAAGAGTGCGGAGCTGGATGCATCGGTCAGGGATATGCTGGAGGGCAGAAAGTACATCTGCTTCCGCAGCAAGCGCAACCGCCGGAATTACTACTATTCCGTGCCGTACTGCTACGGACTTGACTTCACGACGCCGGTTTGCGCGGTGGAGAATACCTATGATGAGACCGATCCGCAGTATCCGTACCGGACTGTGTTCACGGTCACGGAAACCGGTTCGGGCGTTATGGCGTACAGCAGTGATTCTGTGGTGCTGACCATTAACTATCCGGATGATACATGGGCGGAATACCGTGCGAACGGCGGGCAGAACATGCATAATTCCCCGCCGCAGAGCGTGCTGGAGGTCGCAAAGGACAGTTTGGATCGGGTCACTGCCGTCACGGTCAAGTATTCAACCGAAACCGCGAAATACAGCACGGACATGAACATCACGTTCAAGGATCAGTGCAACCGCCCGACCAACTATGACAGCAGCTACTTCGCGGGCGCCGATGCAGATGACCACAGTCTGGAAAATGTGAACCTGTTCTTTACCAATCAGGACGGGGACTATGTCAGAAATGCAGAGCCGCTGGTGCTTGGGCTGGAAGAAAAAGAGCATGTATTCCTCAAAGAGGATACAGCCATGAACATTCAGTTCACGGACAGTGCGATCATCGCTGTTGAGGTCTCGCTGTATGACAGCAATGAGCTGGAGGCTTCACCGATCCGTCACCTCCGGTTTGATATCACAAACGGTTACAGAGATCAGAATATTGAAAAGCTGATCTGTAACGGCGAGACGCTGACCGGCTGGGACGAGGACATTAAACTGACCAAGAAAAACCAGTACGGGCAGATCCTGCGAACGCTGAAATTTCCCGTGTCGCTGCTTCAGGCGGATCAGAACCGCACGGATGCACCGTATTACATCAAGGTCGATACCGTTATAAAGGATTACTACTGGAGCACCCAGAGCTATGTGAAAACAGCGCTGGATGATGCGGTCGTGTATGATTCGTGGGACGATGCAAAGGACTGCCTGATTACAGCAGTCACGGAGCCGCCGAAACGGATTGTTGTGACGGATACGAACGGCACTGCGGTCACAGACACAAACGGCAGCACCGTCACAACGGTCAGCGGCGTGATCGTGACCAAAAAAAGTGACACGGATGTGACCTATTACCTCAGCACCCGTGCGACGACCGGCACGGAGACCGTTGATACACTGGGCGTCAGAATGCGCGACGACATCGGCATCGGCACCTATAAGGTCGTTGTCAAAGGCACCGGAAACGGCGGCGAATCCGTCATGACCTCCATGTACAACGATGTGTGTACAACGGTCACCTCTACCGTGACGACTGCGGTTTCGGTCGTGTCATCCCTCAATGATGCCGGCGAGGTCGAGAGCGACACCACCGTTCTGTCGGAGGTTGTGACCTATCCGACACAGGTCAGGCTCTTCACCGAGACCTTCAGTTATCACGATTATCCCGACGGCGTTTACCGCGCCGATGTCGAGCTGACGGATCTCGCAGGTAATAAAAACGAGAGCAGCGTTCATTTTGTGATTGACAATCATCCGCCTGTCGTGGAGGACCTCGATATCACGACCGAGGGCGGCGGACTGGTGAACTTCCTCACATTCGGTATGTTCAGCAAGGAGAGCGTGCGGTTCCGCGTCCGCGTTTCCGATCACGGCATCGGCTGTGATGAATCCGGTGTTCTGCTGTATCTGAACACCGGCAGCGAGGGCATTGCACCGGAGAAAAAAGAAGGCGACTTCTATGTCTTCCCGAAGCTGGATCCGAAGCTCAAGGTATTCCCGTTTATTACCGTAACCGATAAAAACGGCAATCAGGCGACCTATTATATCCAGCCGGATGCTGAAAACAAGAAGCCCGTCCGGAAGCTCGCGGATCTCGCGGATGATGAGGGCAGTGCGATGCTTCTGCTGGAGCAGGGCGAGCCGGATACCGACCTGCTGCCGACCGGTTATATTGCGGCGCTGACGGATGAATCCGTCACAGCAGATGCCTATTCGGACTACGAGACCGACGGGGCGAACCCGATCAAATGGTATCCCTGGCCGGTGAATTACGATGTCACGGCAAAGGATCCGGATTCCGGTCTGCAATATGCGGCTGTTTTCATGGCAGCGCTCGACGGAAAAACCGATCCTGCGAATGTGCCGGACGATTTGTTCCGTCCGCTTTCCGTTGAAACTGACAGCCCCGCAGACAGCGAGTCGGAGACAGCCGCGTTCAATCAGGTGCTTTGCAGGAAGCTTGTGCGGTATTCCTATCAGCTCAAAGACGAGGGCAGCTATGCGCTGTACAGTCTTGCTGCGGACAATGCACAGAATCTCGGCAGATCGGATGTCCGCCTGATCGGTATTGACCTCACAAATCCGGAGATCGACCGCTTTGAATTCAATGCACAGACTTCGGATTATGAGCGCAAGGAAACGATTACAGACGGAAAAATTCAGTATGAATACTTCTTCCGCGATCAGACGACGGTTCGTGTGTTTGCACATGACCGCGGCTCCGGACTGAAGGAAATTGATCTGTATCTGAGCAATGTAGATACCAAAACCAGCACCTCGCTTTCCAGCAGAAAGCTGGAGCCGGTTCCCGGTCAGGAGAATCTGTATTTCGCAGACTTTACGATCGAGGAAGGCTATAAGGGCCCGGTCTATGCAGAGGCATTTGACCGCGTCGGCAGAACGAGTGATGCGGTTGATGCGAACGGTGCGGCACTCGAAAACGATACCCGCCACCGGAAGCATGCGTCGATTACACTGGATTACGAAAAGGCAACGGCTGTTGACGCAAACAACCTGCCGCTGTACAATCACGCGGTCCCGATCGACGTGACCGTCGCAGACAGCTTCTCCGGCATCCGGAAGATCGAGTGGAGCATTGCCAATGACGGCAAGAGCGGCGTCCTCGAATTCGACCGCTTCGGCAAGATCAGCGGGGAGGACGGACTGCGCGTCACCGTGCAGAAAGAGGAGAACAGCAACCTTGTCACAGAGGTCGCGTTCCGGCTGGAGGTCACCAGCAATACCAATGACAATCTGGTCACGGTGATCCTGACGGACAATGCAGGCAATGTGACCGAGAACAATTCCACCCGCATCAGCATTGACACAACAAATCCGGTCATTACAGCACAGCTGACCGGCCCTGCGCCCAAAAACGGAAACTATTACAACAGCCCCATGTCCGTTGAGATTTCTGTGACAGAGCGGAACTTCCTCGGCAGCGATGTCAATGTGCTGCTGAACGGTCAGCGGCAGGGTGCTTCGTTCAGCGATGACGGCATCGTCGGAGAGGACAGCACGGTTCACAACGCCAGCTTCGGCATCGGAACCGACGGCATCTATACCGTCACCGTGACGTATACCGACCGCGCCGGAAATGCCGGCAATGAAGCCTCAATCGCAGAGTTCATCATCGACCTGACCGCGCCGTCCGTGACGGTCACAGCTGTCAGCAGCAACGAAAACAAGCAGAATGAGCTGAGCAAGCGCGCTCTGAACGGCTACTACGGCATCGACCGGAACTGCACCGTCGAGGTCGCTGACACCAACCTCAGCGGACAGTCTGTGACGGTCATGCGTGACGGTGTGAACATCACCGAGCAGCTCAAGATTCAGTTCAGCGGTGACAAGAACGGCAGGCAGACCGCTTCCTTCCAGATCAATCAGAACGGCAGCTACGATATCAGTGCCGCTGCCGATGACCTTGCAGGCAACCACGGCGCCAACAGCCTTGCACACTTTGTCCTCGACAAGACCGAGCCTTCCGTGAAGATCAAGCTCAGCGATACAGAAGGCAAATATCTGAATGCAGACAAAATCGCGCCGGAGATTACGTTCTCTGACAAGGAAAAGAATTTGCAGCTTGACACGCTCCGCGTCAATCTGACGCAGTACGGCTTCTCCAAGAAGGACCGCGAAGTAGTCTCTGTGAAGGGCTTTGAGGATGCCTCCGGCAGTGCAATCGCTTCTTCGGATCATACCGACGAGGAATCCGCCGCAGTCAGACTGAAGAACCTGACGGACGACGGCATCTATGAACTGACGGTCACTGTCTGCGATAAGGCGGGCAGAGAGATCACCCGTACTGAACAGTTCTCTGTCAACCGAAAGGGCTCGACCTACCGGATCGAGAATACCGACGGCAGAGAGAATATCACATCGGTGGACGAGAGTCAGCGCTATTACAGGAATACGGATGAGGAACCGTTCTCCTTCCGCGTGGTTGAGGTCAATGTCAACCGGCTTGAGGATCAGGACATCATCGTCCGCATTACCCGCGACGGCAATATCGTCGAGAACAGTCTCCGACCGACTCTGGTCGAGGGCGATGAGAAACAGAAGGAATGGTGCGTGTACAATTACGACTTCGATCAGTCGATGTTCCGTGAGAGCGGAAAGTACATCATCAAGCTGTATTCCGTCGATCAGGCAGGCAATGAGAATCCGGTCATGGACGAGAGCGGTGAGGATCCCGCAATGCTGTCCTTCTTCATCGACAATGACAGCCCGATTCTCTACTTCCGCGACGCACAGGACAAGAGCGAATTCCTCGGCAACAAGACCTATCACGCAGACAACAAGAAGATCGAGATCGAGGTCTATGACAATTCGCAGCTGGAGCCTTCCGCGTATACCTTCAGCTTGATTCAGAACGGCGAGACCGTCCCGCTGACGGCTGAGCATACGCCCGGTACCTTCACCTATGTCGTCGATATCCCGAATGCATCGTCGATCCGCGATCTGTCTGCGTCCATCACAGACTTTGCAGGCAATCAGACAGACGAGCAGATCAACAAGTTCTATGTGACACAAAACCTGTTCGTGCTTTGGTACACGAACAAGCCGCTTATGATCGGTACCATTGCAGGCTTCATCCTGCTGGCAGGTGCAGGCGTGTTCCTGTTCCTGCGCAAAAAGCGCTCATAAGACAGGCAGACAAATTCTATACGGAAAGGAGCGGAATCAGGAATGAGTGAGCGCATTGAATGGGTGCTGCTGGGACTGTGCGTGCTGAATACGCTGATGAACATCTTTTTCTTCGCAGTTTATCTGCGCGGAAAGAAAGCAGTGGATCATCAGAAGGGGCTCAGCGGCAGTGTTCATTGCCCACATTGTTTTCAGGCATATGATGTCAGCTTGAAGAGCTGCCCGCACTGCGGACACAGCCGGTGAGAAACCGTGTCTGCGCAGTGCGGATCAGACAAAGGAGGTTTTGAAATTGAGTGACCCGCGAGGCAGCCTGAATGCCGTATGCAGTGAATTGAGTTCGATCATTTCAGAGCTCGACGATATTGCGGCAGGAGTTGCAAGAGATTTTACAGGAATCGGAAACGAGAGATGTGCTCAGAGTATCAGCAGTGTATCAGGTCAGTGTGCGTATGCAAGACAGCGGCTGTACAGTGTTGATACCTCCGTGGTGACTGCTGAATTCGCAGCAGCACACGGAATGACAGAGGAATAATGCTATGCCGGATTTAAGAGTAGATACAGCAAAGCTTCGCGCTTATGCACAAAGAATTGAGGCTGTGAACCGACGGATCCGCGATGTGGACAGCGCGATGAACAGCATTTACTTCCAGTACGGTCTGCTGGACATGCTCCGCATTTTGCAGGCAGATCTGCTGATCCATTACAGCGCAACGCTGGAGCGCTGCAGCGCATATCTGAATGATACCGCAGAACGCTTCGAGACCGTTGAGCGGATGCTTATGAATGAGAATCCGCTGACCTTCACCGCACTGCCTGCATTGCCCGCCGGCTTGTTCTTCCAGCCGGCGTCAACGGGACTTCCTTCGGTGTCGTTCGGCGATCCGGATACCCTGCTTTTGACGCTCGGTGCGCTGATGGGCAATCCCGATTACGTATTCAGCGGCGGTATCTCCACCGATCTGGATCTGTTCGGATATTCGCTGCTGCACAATGAGACCGTCGGCAGCCTGTTTACCGGAAAGGCGGATGCCGGTGCGCATGCAGAGTTTGATCTTTTCGATGAAAACGGCAATCTGGATCTTCAGAATATCGGCTTTGGCGCCAACGCGGAAGCCAGCGGCACGGTTGCCGAGCTGACCAGCGATACGGAGCTGCTGAACGGCAATATCCGGATCCATGATGCCGTCCAGATTCTGACGGGCGGCGTGGTCGCGGAAGGTCAGTTCCGTCTGTATGAGGACGGCAAATTCAACCCGCAGCTCGTCGCGGCACTGTACGGAGAAGCGCACGGCGTTCACGGCGAGCATACCGAGACGGTCGGCGACAACATGTTCGGCGGCAAAGCGTTTGCTGACGGCGATATCGGTTATGCAGCCGGCGGTGCAGAGCTTCGCTACGGCGACCTCGGCAACGGCGAATTCGGTCTGGATACCCGTGCCGCTGCAATCGCGAGCGGTCTGCACGGAGAAGTCGGCGGAACAGCAACCGCATTCGGCATTGACTTTACTGCCGCAGTCGGCGGTGATGTCGGATCGGTCGGCGCCGAGGCAAATCTGGTTCTCACGAACCGCAGATTCGGTGTCGGCGGAAAGCTCGCAGAGGTACTGGGACTGGAAGCAGATATCATGGTCGATTGGTCGGATAACGAACCGATGTGCTGTGCAGCAGACTATACGATGAACAGCTACCTCGATACCGCGACCTATGTCGGCGATATCGGAGAAAATGCCTTCAATGCATTCAGCAACGTGCAGGAAGACGGATTCGGCAATGCGCTGTATAATTTCGCGTCGGATACGTGGGATGATACGACGGAATTTGTCGGAAACCGCGTGGATGCGACTGTGGAATTCGCAGGTGATATGTGGGACGCAGGCGGCGATTTCGTAGACGACTGCATTGACAGTGCCGCCGATTTTGTCTCTGACTGGGTTCCGTTCCTTTGATCCGCAATCTGAAACAAGCAATTTATTGAAAACTATTTTGAGGTGAATGAACATGAAACAAATGCTTCCGATCGGCTCGATTGTACTTCTGAAAAATGCGAAAAAGCGCGTGATGGTCTGCGGGCGTGTCCAGCGCTCTCTGGAGACCCAGAAGTGCTATGACTATGCCGGCTGTGTCTATCCGGAAGGTCTGATCGACTCAAGGAACATGATCCTGTTTAACAATGACGACATTACCAAGCTGTTCTTTATCGGTTTTCAGGACGGCGAGGAGCTGCGCTTCCGTCAGGCGATCACCAAGCTCGAAGAGCAGGGTGTGCTGGGAAATGAGGTGCTGAAGGAAAATGAGTCAAATTAAGATTGATACCGGTATTGTCCGGCAGGCAGCAGGCGATATGGGGCAGATCAATGAAAGAATGCTGAATGCATTTGATCCGCTTGAACAGGCAGTCAGCGGAATGAATTGCGTGTGCTGCGGTACGGCGATCGACCGGACAGTCGGCGCACTGCGCGAGATGAAGAATGTCTATACGATTCCGCTGCACGACCGCTTCGCACAGTTCGTCAATCTGCTTCAGTCACAGATTTCTGCCGGATACGAAATGACCGAAAACACAGTGACATCCCTTGCGGATGAATTCGACTGAGAGGTGCAGCTATGGCAGTTATTGAGATTGAATACGGCAAGCTGGAAAGCGCTGCTTCCGCTGCCGAAACCTACAAATCCGCGCTGAGCAGACTGATGAATCAGGCAAACAGCGACATGGGAAACATCAGTGCGGCATGGCACGGTGATGACAGCACGCTGGCAAGAGAGACATGGAATAGTACGCTTATGAGCGGAAACGAATATACCGCGCTGACGGCTGCCCTGGGTCACTATGCGGAGTATATCCGGACCATGAAAGCCGTGTATTTGCAGATGCAGTTGGCATCTGCTGAGCAGGCTGCATATATTTAAGCCCCTTCCGGTGTCATACCGATCCAAAGAATGAAAGCGCAGAACCGTCCGGCAGTCCGGGCAGCTCTGCGCTTTCATGGCATTTGCACGCATCACAATTCAGACATATTTTCTTTACAGTTTATTAACATCTTGTGCCGCACGGGAATGCTATACTATAAGTATGATTATAGCGGCGCAGACTGCTTTTTTGCAGCAAAATCGTCTGCCCTTTAAGAAAGGATGTATCATCGGAATGAAAGCAAGATTTCATCTTCCTGATTTCGCAGGCCATTTTAAGTTCAATCTGGTGTTTGCGGAGCTGCTCGCACAGCGCCCGCAGTATTTTCGGGAGGGTGTTGAGATCGCATCGTTTTACGGTGTGTTCCCGCCTTCACTCTGGAACGGCGGCAGAACGCAGACCGGCATCTGCGATAAATTTTTCATCAAGGGTGTTCTGAAGGCGTTTAATGACAGAGGCATCCCGCTGCGGTTTACGTTTACCAACCCGATGCTGGAGAAGAAGCATCTCAGCGATGAATTCTGCAATATGGTGATGCATCTCGCTGACAACGGTCTGAACGAAGCAATCGTGTTCTCCCCGCTGCTGGAGGAGTATATCCGGAAAAACTATCCAAAGTACAAGCTCACAAGCTCAACCTGCAAGCGCATCACTGACGGCGATCAGCTCTGTGAGGAGGTCGGAAAGGATTATCATATCGTCGTCATTGACTACGACCTCAACCATGATTTCGAGACACTGAAAAAGATCCCCGATAAGAAAAAATGCGAGCTGCTGGTGAATGCCTGCTGCAATCCGGGATGTCCGACCCGATCCGAGCATTATCAGGCAATCGGTCAGCAGCAGATCATCTATGCAAACCATGTGCGGAAGTATCATGACATGCCGCTGAATATGGAGCGCGTCAAGCGTGAGAATCCCGGCATCCTGCGGTTTGATGACTGTCCCTGCGCCGGCAGAACGCTGTTTGAGATCAAGGAGCTGAAGAATCACATCAGTCCGGATGAGATCTGGAACACCTACATCCCGATGGGCTTTGAGCAGTTCAAGATTGAGGGCAGAACGACCGATATCTTCAATCTGACCGAGCATTACATGTATTACATGGTCAAGCCGGAATGCAGGGATCAGGCGCGGTTTGAGTTCATGCAGCTTCTGGTGAACAATGACGTCATCCAGACGAACGGCTGACCGCCGAAATATCTGAAAAGCCACTTGACAGCGGCACGATTTTGTGCTAAAATAACAGCAGATAGAAGAATGTACCAGACAAACTTATGATTGATTTACAGGGGAATATACCGTCTTGCGGTGATCCATGCGGTGTGTCCCCTTCGCTGTATTCTGATCTGTGACCGGAGCAGCCGCATTCGTAATGGATGCGGCTGCTTTTTCTGTGCAGCCGGTGCCGCCTGAGAGGAGGAAATCACAGACAGGGAGCCAAGTGACACATGATTTATCAGGGGAGAGAGAAAAGCGGAGTACAGAAAGAGCATCCGCTTGATAACGGGAGGTTTTCATATGAAACGATACAGCAGGGTTTTATCTGTATTGTCTGCGCTGACGCTTGCAGCAGCCGGAATTGCGGCGGAGTCTGCCGGAAGCGCCGCGGCTGCGGAGAAAGAGACCGTCAGGATCATGCCGCTCGGAGATTCGATCACCTACGGCATGGCGGACGAGGGCGGTTACCGCAAATACCTCTGGCAGAACCTGAAGGAGCAGGGGTATGACAACATCGACTTTGTCGGACCGGAGGGACAGGAACAGGCATCCTTCACTTACAAGGGGCAGCAGGTAACCTATGACGACAATCATGCAGGTTACAGCGGTTATACGATCACCGACCTGCCCGGCGGCTGGTTCGGCAAGCTCAACGGCATTCTGGAAACGATGCGGAACGGCGACTATATCACCAAATATGCGCCGGACATCATACTGCTGCAAATCGGCACCAACGATGTTTCCAACGGCCATCTGGACGGCTCAGAGGAGCGTCTGCATCAGCTTCTGGACTATCTGCGTGAGAAGATGCCTGCGGACGGAACGATCTTTCTGACGACGATTCCGGAGCTTGGCAATACCGGCTGGGGCGGCAGTCAGAGCCAGAATATTGCCGCATACAATGAGATTGTAAAGCGGACTGCCGACGCATACAGCACACAGAATGTGGTCTTTGCGGATATTCACAGCGTCATTGATGCATCGGCGGATCTGGCAGACGGTGTGCATCCGAATGCAGGCGGCTACGAGAAAATGGGCAAATACTGGGCGGAGCAGCTCGGCGGATATCTCAGCGGCGGGCATGCCGTCAGCTATCCCTTCCTGCTCGGCGATGTCAACGCGGACGGCAAGCTCAATGCTGCCGACCTGACCTGTATGAAGCGCGGAATTCAGAAAGCGCAGATCACGCAGGACTTCATCAAGCGCGCAGATGTCGATCAGGATAAGGT
This sequence comes from uncultured Ruminococcus sp., assembly GCA_946531975.1. Classification (GTDB taxonomy): domain Bacteria; phylum Bacillota; class Clostridia; order Oscillospirales; family Ruminococcaceae; genus Firm-04. Next base: position 10,462 of record CAMNAY010000014.1, read on the forward strand.
TGTCAGCCCCGAAGATGTTAGGATTCTGCGCGATTTCCTGACCGGTGCCATTACCGGATTCCCGGAGTCGCCGGTCATAGATCCGGTGGAGGAGAATCCGTGGGACGATTATCAGGAAACTGCGGATGCACGGTATCTCCAGTTCTACAAGGACTCGATTTACAGCATGGGCAATACCTACCGCCTGACAAAGAAGCTGCGTGCAGCAGAAAAGGGCGAAAAGCTCACGCTTGCCTATCTCGGCGGCTCGATTACCGAAATGGGCAAATACACCGGTCCTTTCTCGGCGTATGTTAAGAAGACCTTTGCGAAGGGCAGCTTTACCGAGGTCAATGCCGGACTCTCCGGCACCTCGTCCGTGGTCGGACTGGTGCGCAGCGAGCCGAATGTCGTTGAAAAGAATCCGGACATTGTCTTTGTGGAATTCTCGGTCAATGACCATGAGGATATCATGTACAAAAAGTGCTTCGAGAGCGTAATCCGGAAGTTCCTCGATCTGCCGAATGAACCGGCTGTCATCATTCTGATTAACCGCGCAAGAAGCGGTTTCTCCAGCCAGCAGCAGATGATTCCGGTCGGCACGAATTATAACATACCGATCATCAGTATGGACAATGCGCTGACAAAAGCCTTCAGCAGCGGACTGCTCACGCAGAGTGACTATTTTACGGACGACTATCATCCGCATGACAAGGGCGGACAGCTCGTTGCAGACTGTCTGGGCTATTTCTTCCGGCAGGCAATGCGCACAGAAAACAGCGCGTCCTCTTACACCGTACCGGAAAAAACAGTCTACGGCACGGAATATGAGAATACGTCTTACATCAACCCGAAGGATCAGAGCGGGTTCAATGCCGGCGGCTGGTCTGCGGGTGCAGGCTACAACTATGGCTCCATTCTGCCCTATTCTTACACACTGAACGGCGGCAGCCCGATGACCTTCAAGGCAAACGGCAAGGGTCTGATCATTGTCTTTAAGGCAAACAGCTCCGGCATGGGCAGCATTGATGTCACAGTCAACGGCAAGACCACACGCGTCAGCGGCAACAAGCAGTACTGCTGGGGCGGACCGGATGCGGAACTGGGCTATTATCAGGATCAGTCCGGCGAGCTGAACGTGTCAATCTCCGGCAGCGGCAGCTTTGTCATCTGGGGCATCGGTCTCATTCAATAATACGGTCTGCTGTCCGCACGGGGCGGGAATACGGCGGACAGCAGAAACGCGCACCTCCGGACGGGGGTGCGCGTTTGATATTTTGTCATTTGAAATGCTCACAGTGCATAGTGCATGGTGTATTCCTTTTCACCGAAGCGGAAGCTGATGCGGAGCGAATCGTCCGAAGCTTCTGCGGACAGTACCTCTGCCTGCTGCATCCGCATCATTCTGCGGAACATCTTTCGCTGGTTTTCGGTGTAATCCGCGCCGTTGTCCGATGTGAACAGAATGCCGCCGGTCAGGGCACTGATCTCTGCAAGGCACTGCCGCTGCGGGGTCGTCATCGCAGAGCTGTCCGGACTGAGAATAAAGGCATCGGTGTCATTCAGGAAGGCTCTGCCGTTGAGCTGCCTGCGGAAGACCGCATTCAGCAGCGCATGTCTGGTGCTGGCGCGTTCCCGATGCAGCAGGCGCATCGGCAGCTTGTCGTCCCAGTCGAGCGTAATATCGCAGCCGATTCTGCAATAATCGACGTTGCCGAAGGCGGCGCCGAGCGGGACTGCACCGGCAATGATCCATGCATCGCCCGCGTTCTCGCGCAGGAATTTCATTGCCTCTGCCATGATCTGTCCGCGGGTTTTGTCCGCACGCGGCAGAATGCAGGCGGCATAGAGGAAATCGAGCTTGAGCAGCCCGAAGCCCCAGCGGTTGACGATGGTGTCCAGCACCTGCCGCAGATGCTCCTGCACCTCCGGCAGACAGAAATCAAGCACATAGAAGCCGCCCCAGTCTGAACCGCCCCTGACATAGTCGCCGTTTTCATCCTTCAGAAGCCAGTCCGCATGCATCCGGACGATCTCAGACTGCTCCTCGCAGGCGAACGGTGCCAGCCAGATGCCGGGCAGATAGCCTGCGTCACGGATCTGTGCGCAGACCGGCTGCATGCCGTCAGGGAATTTTTCGGGATCCGGCGTGAGCCAGTCGCCGACTCTGTCCTGCCAGCCGTCGTCGATCTGGAATGCATCCGCCTTGTATTCCTGTTCCGAGAGAGCGTCCAGATCCGCCGTCACGGTATTGGCGCTGATGTTCTGGAACCGGCGGTACCGGCTGTTGAAGCCGAAGATCGGTTCGGCTTTGCGCGGGGGCAGGTGCTGCGCATCAAAATACGCATCGAAGACATCCTGCTCTGCGCCCTCATCGGTGAACAGCTCCATGCGGAGATCACCGGTGAGATGCAGTCCGGCGCAGTCCTTGCCGGCAGTGACCGTTCCGTGAACGGTATCGGTCTGCCAGCAGGTGAAGCCGGTCTGTTCATTCAGTGAACCGAACAGCCGGAACTGCGTATAGTCGCGAATATAGCCGTAGGTCCAGCCGTGAAGCACGCCGGCTTCCGTGTCATAATCCGCGAAATTATAATCGCCGTACTGTGTCAGCGCATATTTGCTCCGGAGCTGTGCCGGAATATGCCGCAGACCGCGCATTTTTTCGCTGACGCGGTGCTCGGTGCTTTCTGTCCATGACTGGTAGCCGTTGAGGAAGATCCGGTCTGATTCATTGAACAGATGCTCATAGACAGCGCTCAGCTCCTGCATGACGATCTCATCTTCTGCACGGACGCGCACGCTGATGCAGTTCCCTTTCTGTGTGACCTTCAGCGAGACATTCTCCGTCTGAACGGTCCCGCCGGGGATCGTAAACGAGAATTCCTCGCCGTTTTCGGTATAGCGCAGACGAACATATTTGAATTCCATAAGCGATTCCTCCTTTTTTCTGATGAACGGGCGGATAGATCATGCAGCCGCAGATTCAGGAGCGGGCTTCGTTTTCTTTTCGCAGGTAGGAGACTGCGATGTTCACGAGCATCGACAGTTCCTCTTTCGCGGCGGAAAAATCATCGGAGGGGAGCAGCTCGCCGCGGAGCAGCTTTTTGCACAGCTCCAGCATGGAGTG
>CAMNAY010000015.1 GCA_946531975.1 uncultured Ruminococcus sp.
GCCCAGTAAAAATAAACGATAGGACACCGGATAAAGAGAAGATGACAAAAACAATCTGCTTCTAAATTCCGATTTATATTAGAAACATTATATCACGACATCGCCGCTCTGTCAGCAGAAATGCCACCGTGCTTTTGACCCTGCATCAGAAATACTATGGCGTAAAACTTCTATATGAGCACCAATCTGATGCGAGGGAGCTTTTTGATTATCCGCATGCAGTGCCCGAAAAAACATCTTCATCGCCTGTCTGTATATTGCATGATTCTGCATTTTGTGCTATAATCAGTACATATATAACCTGAAAAAGGAGCAGCGAAATGCAAAAATATATGATAGATTTCGGGGGAACGCTGGCACTTTGTCCGGATCCGGTTCCCTGCCGGTTTTCAGAGCCGCCCGCGGCATATCCATTGACCATGACGCTGCCGGGAACGACCGCCTGTCAGCAGATCGGCAGCTATCATGCAGAACGCAATGACGGGTTCCTCAGCGAGAAATACCCCTTTGCAGGTCAGATCTGGCTGAAAAAAACGGTTTCTCTGACGCCGGAACAGACAAAAATGCACTGTGAGCTGTATCTGGAGCGCACACGCATGACCCGCCTTTGGGTCAACGGGCAGTACATCGGCAGCGAGAACAGCCTCTGTACGCCGCATGTGTATGACCTTTCGGCGCATACTGCGGAGCAGATGGAAATTGTGCTTTGCGTGAAGAATACCGGTTACCCTGTCCCCGGCGGACACATGACCTCGCCCGATACACAGACGAACTGGACCGGTGTGACGGGCAAGGTGCAGCTGCGGTTTCATGAGCAGGTGTACCTCTCCGGTCTGCGTACCTTTCCGGATGCGGCAAACGGGCGCGTGACGGTCAAAGGACTGCTGCACGGTGCAGCGTCCGTCACGGCACAGGTCACGGTGCAGGAAACGCCGACCCCGAAGCAGAAGCCGCTGCGGCAGAATGTGACGCTGGAAGCGGATGCGGACGGCATGTTTACCGCTGAGATTCCGCTGATGCCGGATGCCCCGCGCTGGAGTGAATATCACACAGGGCAGATCGCGCTGACGTTTCATCTGGAGAACGGGGAAAACGCGGCTGTCGAATTCGGTCTGCGGGACTTCAAAGCCTGCGGCGATCACTTTGAGATCAACGGTGTCCCGACAATGCTGCGCGGCAAGCACGACGGCATGGTCTTTCCGCTGACAGGCGCCGCCCCGGCGGACTATGACGGCTGGTACGATGCGCTGCGCACCTATCGGGAATGGGGCATCAACCACCTGCGCTTTCATACCTGCTGCCCCCCTGAAGCGGCATTTTATGCGGCGGACGATCTCGGCATTTACATGGAGCCGGAGCTGCCGTTCTGGGGCACGGTTGATGCGCCGGGCGGCGAGAAATACGACAAGGCACAGCAGGAATACCTCATCCGTGAGGGCCTGCGCATCTGCCGTGCGTTCGGCAATCACCCGTCCTTTGTGATGTTCTCGCTGGGCAATGAGCTCTGGGGCAGTCCGGAGCGGCTCGGTGAGATCATCCGGATTCTCCGTGCAGCGGATCCCCGCCCGCTTTATACACAGGGCAGCAACAATTTCCAGCATATGCCGGTGCAGATCCCGGAGGAGGATTTCTGGACGGGCGTCCGCACGGGAAAGGGCAGGCTGATTCGCGGCTCCTTCGCGACCTGTGATGCGCCGATCGGACGGATGCAGACACATGCGCCCTCGGCGGCATGGGACTATGAGGCGTATCTGACGCCGCTGGAAACAGACGCATCTGCGGAGAATACCGGCGAAGAAACCGAGATCGACATTCAGTACGGTACGGGCGTAAAGCGCGTGAAGGCGCAGAATGCCGCAGAAAAAATGGTGCCGACGGTCCCCGCTGTGACGCATGAGGTCGGGCAGTATAATGTGTATCCCGATTATGACGAGATCCCGAAGTATACAGGCGTGGTCGAAGCGCGGAATTTTGAGATTTTCCGCGAACGGCTCGAACAGGCGGGCATGGGCGGACAGGCTGCGGATTTCTTCCGCTGTTCGGGAAAGCTCTCCCGCGACTGCTACAAAATGGAGATCGAGGCAGCGATGCGCTCGCCGCATGTCGCAGGCTTCCAGCTCCTTGATTTGCAGGATTTCCCCGGTCAGGGTACGGCACTGGTCGGCATGCTGAACGCGCTGCGCGAAAACAAGGGCTTCATCGAGCCGAAGGACTGGCGCGGGTTCTGCGGCGATCTGGTGCCGCTGGCGGTGTTTGATTCGTTTGTGTGGGAATCCGGACAGACGGTCACGGTCGGCATTGCACTGCGCAATAACCGCCCGCTGCTGCCTGCACAGTCCATGCAGGTCACATTTGTCTGCGGAGATTTCAACGTGACGCAGAAAATCGCGGTGCCGGAGCTGACGCCGCAGTTCGTCCGGCTGACGGAGCTGACGCTGCATATTCCTGCAGACTGCATCGGCAATGCAAAGCTGACGCTCTCGCTGCCGCAGGAGCAGCTTCAGAATGCATGGGAGATTACTGTTCTGCCGCCGGTCTCGCCGGTGCGGGAGGACGTCACGGTCGCGCACAGCTTCACGGAAGCCGAGCCGTATCTGCGGCAGGGCGGGCGCGTGCTGCTGCTGCCGGCACAGATCACGGAGAAAATCGAGGGCTTTTACTGCGCCGACTTCTGGAATTATCACATGTTCCGCATCATTTCCGAGTCTATGGGCAAGACTCCGCCGGTCGGCACAATGGGGTTCTGCATGGATGCGGCACACCCGATCGCAAGGGCGATGTTCAGCGCAGATTATTCCACGCCGCAGTGGTATGAGGCGGTGACGCATGCGGACTGTGCCGTGCTGGATGCGGCGCCTGCGGGATACCGTCCGGCAGTGCAGATGATTGACAATGTGGAGCGGAATCACCGCCTCGGTGTGATCTTTGAGGCTGCCGTCTGCGGCGGGTCGCTGCTGGTCTGCACGGTGCGCTTTGATGAGAAGCCCGATGATATTTCGATGAACCGGCTGCATCATGCAGTCACAGATTATGTACAGTCAGAACAATTTCAGTCGGATACGGTGCTCAGCGCTGAATTGCTGCGCACCCTGTTCAAATAATCAGATAAGGAGAATAAAATGGAGCAAACAACGGTCAAACAAACGAAGAAACGCGTTCCGATTGCAGTGCTGGTGATCTACTGCGTGCTGTTTTACGGCGCATGGGCAGTCTTCGAGCTGCTGATCAAGGAGCACCTCGCAGGGGGAAACCCCGTCGTCATGCAGCTGCTGCGAAGCGCTCTGATCAAGAATCTGGTCTGGACGCTGCCGGCAATGCTGCTCGTTCACAAATACGCAGACTGCGTGTTCATCAGGCTGAAGGAGATGTTCACAAACAAAATCCCGTGGCTGAAGCTGCTCTGCGGGCTTGGCATCATGACGGTGTACCTGCTGATCAGTGCATACAGAACGCACGGAAAAATTGCCCTGCTGCCGTCCTTCGGGCTTGACTCGGTCATCATTGTGCTGTTTGTCGGCATTACCGAGGAAATGGTGTTCCGCGGCTGGCTGCTCAATGCGACAGCAAAGAACGAAAACGACTGGCTCGCGGTCGGTGTCAATGCTGCGATGTTCCTCTGCATTCACTTTCCGAGATGGATTCATGACGGCGAATTTGTCAGGAACATGGCAAGCTTTGGCTTTGTCACTATCATTCTGCTGAGTGTGCTTTTCAGCTATATTTTCCTCAGAACGAAGAACCTGCTTGTGCCGGTTCTGGTGCATATGGTATGGGATCTGCTGGCATTTATGTTTATTTAAGGAGGGGCTGCAATGGAAATCAAGGAAGATCAGATCATCGTCGGAACGATGTTCAAGAAGAAGTTTCAGTGGTATGTCACGGACAAGACGATCTGGCGGCTGGACTATCGCCGCTACTATGACAGCCTTGACCTGAAGTACAAGCGGCAGGGGCGTCCGCTGCACGAATTCGTGCGGGAGATCGGCTCGTTCGGAGAATTCCTCACATCCCGCTTCCGTATTCCGGTTGTAGATAAATCCACAGCAAAGCAGTTCTTTGAGCATATCATGCTCTCTGCTGCGGATTCTGCGGAGCTTGCCTATCTGTTCATGCGCGCAGAAACGGATGAGGCGCGCCAAAAGCTTCTGCCGCTGCTGTATGTTGACTTTGACAGCAGTGCGCTGTATTCGCTGCTGCCTGCGGAGGACCGCATCGAGGCATTTGTGCCGGACGGCTGGCGCGGCAGCAGGCAGAATTTCGAGAAGCTGATTCCGCTGAAGGAGCGCTACTGGGTCGAGCCGTAAGCGCGGAGCCCGCGCCGGCATTTCCGCTTCCCGATCTGATTTGGCAATCAATCAGCACAATTTCTCTTGCCTCAGGATAGAATCGTATTTGGAGAAGATGCGATCTCCTGCTGCATACAGGAAAAACCGGACTCCCCGTCAGGCTGGGGAGTCCGGTTCTTGTGTCAGAATGATTTTTTCTCAGTCAGCACTGATATGACGCCGACTGCGAGCAGTGCCGTTGCTGACAGCACCAGCATCCAGAAGCCGATCTCTTTGTCTATGACCAGCTTGACGCTGTCACTGCCTGCCACATCACGCCACATCTTCATAAGATCACGGGCTTTGTTGTCATAATTAACGACCTGGAAGATCATAAAGCCGAAGGCGACAACGCCTGCGCCAAGGAAGCCCTTGTTGCTTCCCGTGAAAGCAGCAACCGCTGCGAGCGCTGCAATAAACAGAACAATAAAACCGTCGCCGGACTGAATCAGCCGTGCGCTGCTGCCATACAGCGAAACGCCCTCGTATGCCAGAGAGGCGGTGATGTATTTGAGCAGTGTGCTGAGCGCATACACAAACGCTGCGGCAACACCGATCTTGTTCATTTCCTTTTTCGGTGCGACATAAATGCCGGACGAGGAGCCGGAAGCATAGGATGATGTCGGCATCGGAGTCGGGAATGCGCTGGAGGAAAATGTATTCGAGGAAGGTGCGCCGGGGTTATAGCTGTTCGGCGCCTGTGCGCCGCCGGTCGGCATCTGATTCATTCCGCCGCCGTAGGGCATCTGTCCCGTTCCGGGATTCTGCTGTACGAGGACAGCATTACAACCGATGCAGGTGTACTGTCCCGGAGGATTGTTGCGCCCGCAATGTGTACATACCATAATTCATACCTCTTTTCTGTCTGAGTGACCGATGTCCGCACACGAAGCGGACAGAGCTGCTTCTCTCAGAAAACCGGAGCAGCTCAGTGCTGAGATTGTTGCCGCAAATCCTTTCTGGCTGCGGTGCCGCCCGGACAGCATGACCGCAGTTCCGTGTTCGTGCGCACGGATTGCAAATATTATACACGATTTCGGCGGCATCTGTCAAGTGCTGCGCAGCGGCAAGAATTAAAAAAATAACGATTTGTCGATTTGTACAAATGAGATGCCGGTTCCATGGGCAATACGCCGAAAAACAGAAGGGCCGTCCGCTTCGGCACAGCGGACGGTCCTTTGCATTTTGGATGTTATCTGTTCTTCTGGATGAAGCCGTAAACACCGCCGGCGATCATGAGTGCGCCGCCGATAAACAGCATGTAGCAGCCGACGCCCTTGTCAATCAGGCTGGACAATGACTCCAGACCGCTTTCCTTCAGTGCATCGGTGATGCTGTTGTTTTCGAGGAAGCCGATGATGACACATGCCACACCGCCGGAAACCACGCCAGCGGGATTTCCGAGCGCGGACATTGCAATGCCGACAAGCGAAGCGAGCAGAACGAAGATCCAGTCAGAACCGCCTGCACCGAACAGGGAGATCGACTCGGACATTCCCATAAAGGAAACCTTTGCGTAAGGGAGGAAGATGCTGATGAGTGCGATGAGACCGCCGACAATGCCGATCAGGTTCAGCTTTCTGGACGAGGTCGGACGTGCGAAGGAAGCCGGCGTGTAGGCATTGGGTGCCGGGAACGGAGAACGCATCGGAGCGCCCATGTTCGGGGTGCCCATATTCGGGGTGCCCATGTTGGACATTCCGACGCCGGGCATGCCCATGTTCGGAGCGCCGCCCTGTGTCATATTCTGACCCAGCGGTGCGCCGCAGCCGATACACATAATTGAACCGTCAGGATTGTTTCTGCCGCAAGTTTTGCAAAACATAATTTCTTACCTCTCTGTTTCGTATTCAGTGCCCGCACACACAGAACGGGCAAAGCCCTGCCGGTTTACAAGGCTTACACCTATTATACACGATTCTGTCACAATTTGTCAATAAGTTGAGCAATGAAAGAATCTGTTTTGTTTGAATTTGGCATACTGCCCAAATCAGAGGGGGAGGAATGCAGCAGATTTACGGAACTGAGCCAAAATCTGCACCGGATTCAGCCGGAGAACCGGCAGATTCCGGCTCAGAGCGGGGCGGTTCGGGGTGCTCTACGATCGCAAAGGCTGCGGCTGCGGCTGGAACGCTCAGCAGCATGCCCCACGCACCGAACATGCCGCCGCCGAGGACGATCGCCGCGAGAACCCATGCGGGCGGGAGCCCGACTGAGTGTCCGACTGTATGCGGATAGATCAGATTGCTCTCCGCCTGCTGAAGCAGAATGATGAACAGCAGAAACCACGGCACTGCGGCGGGCTTGACCATCAGCAAAAGCAGCGCGCAGGGAACCGTCCCGACCAGCGGTCCGAAATACGGGACGATGTTGGTGATGCCGATGATAACGGAGATCAGCACCGGATACGGAAACCGGAACAGGGTCATGCCCAGCCAGCAGAGCGCGCCGAGAATGAGCGATTCCTTGCACTGTGAGCTGAGAAACCGCGCAAAGGTCTCGCAGACCGTCCGCAGATGACTCATGACCCGGACGGTGCGCGCCGAGGGCATGAACCGCCCGCAGATGCGGCGGAGCTGCGAGAGCAGGCGGTGCTTGTCCGCGAGCAGATACAGCGCGAAGACCGTGCCGATACCGACGTCTGCGACCCCGCCGAGCACCGATGCGGTATAATCGCAGGTCGTTCTGAGCAGAGCAGGAAGCCGCGCCTGAAGCTGCTGCATCAGTGCGGCAGGCTGTCCTTCCGGCAGGAGCGCGCCGAGTCTGGTCTCGGAGAAGCGCGTCAGCCATGCGGAGAGATTCCGGCTGTAATAGTCAAAATGATCGGAGAACAGCCGCACAGACTGCGTGACCTGCGGAATCAGCACGCAGATCACGCTGGCGAGCGTCAGCAGCGGCGGGAGCAATGCGCCGAGCAGGGAGAATGTCCGGATCCAGCCCGCATCCGGCGATTTGCCGTGCCGCAAAGCAAAGCCGGAGAAATCTGTCCGCAGGCGCTCAAATGCGGGGTTGAGCATCGTTGCGAACAGCACGCCGAGCAGCAGCGGGCGCAGCGTGTGCAGCAGGCGGCAGCACCACGCGGCAATGCTGCCCGCATGAAGCAGAAGCAGCAGGAGCAGAAAGCCTGCCGCGAAAATGCGGAACAGCGGAGAACGCGGAGCTCGTGCAGCAGATTCGGTTCGTGCGGGCATACCGGAAAGCCTCCTTTATCGGGTCAGATGCCGAGCGGAATGCGGTTCATCAGCATGGCGAGCGCATTCCATGTTTTGCGGTCGGTGATGCCGGTCACGGGGAGCGATGCGATCGCCTGAAGCTGTCTGACGGCATGTTCGGTGTCTGTGTCATATTCGCCGGTGACCGTGACCGGTTTCAGATTGCTGAAGTGATTGCCGGCGAGCCGCAGCAGAAGCTGCAAAAGCTGCACAAGTTCGCCGCTGTCGCCGGTCTGAAGCTGAAAATCCGGAGACGGGAAGACCAGCAGCGGCACGCGCTCCTCCAGCATATCACGGTAGGTCCCGGTGATCGAATCCCATGTCGCGCCGTCGATCTCGCCGGTGACCGGCAGCCCGTATGCCTCCTGATAGGCGCGGACGGCGATGCCCGCTTCCTCGGAAAATTCTTTTGAGGGCAGAACAATCGGAATGCGGCTGTCGCGCAGTGCAATCTGATAGAGGTAACCGAGAATCTCCTCGATATGCTCCTGCTTTTGCGCATCGGTATACAGCATGTAAAAACGCTCCTTTCAATCTGACGGATTTATCGGATGATGTATCCCGGTGCCTGATACGGACGCTTGCCGGAGCCGCATTTCATCTCCGAATACACGCCGGAGATTGCATCCCATGTCACTGCGCCGACCTGTCCGTTCGGCGTCAGACCGTACTCCCGCTGAAATGCCTGTACGGCAGCTTTGGTCAGCGGTCCGAAATAACCTGTGTCGGAAACCGGCTGAATGTTCGCGTCATAGCGTGCAATGAAGGTCAGATACTGCTGAAGGAGCCGGACGTTTCCGCTGCTGACGCCCTCCCGCAGCACCTCATTGGGATACAGCCGCGCACAGTCCGTCGGCGGCTGGGAATCGAGAATGCCCTGATAAGCGCGGTAAAGATCATTCCATGTGCGGCGGTCTGCAATGCCTGTCTGGGGAAGCCCGTAGGTCTGCTGGAAGGAGCGCAGCGATGCCGCAGTGTCCGCGTCAAAGTTACCGGTAATGCGAATCGGGATCACACTATTATAATATGCCCCGACAACTGCCAGATAATACTGCATAGAGCGGACGGCATGACCGAAATCGCCTTCGCGCAGGACGTTCGGGAATCTCCGCTGTGTTTCTTCAAAGGTCAGCCCCTCGGATTCCAGCTCGGCAAGCCGCTTCACGCTGGTGTAGATATACGACAGCCGGTACCATGTCGGTTCATTGACCGTTCCGGTCGGCTCCAGCGAGAAAACCTCCTGAAAAACCCGCACAGCACGGGCGGTGCGGTCATCGTATACGCCGTCGGAGGCGACCTTTGGAATCGCCGGGAAATTCTGCGAGATGCGGTTGAGCTGAATCTGGATCGTCTGCACATCATTCCCGACCATGCCGGTCTCCTGCGGAACACCCGGATAACTCGGCGTTGCGGCGCGGATCTCCGGCGCACGGACAAGATCAATGTCGCTGCCGTAGAAATATTGCAGGATCTCATAGGGCGTATATCCCTGATTCGCAAGACTGACCGTCCCCCACTGGGACAGTCCGGCACAGGTCGTGCGGGAGCCGTCGCAGAAGGCTGCAAACAGCGGCTCGACCGAACCCTGCCGCCGGATATATGACCGCACCAGCTCCTCTGCAAGCTGCGAGATATTCCCGAAAATCTCTCTGCCGTAAACAAACGCCTGATCGTACTGCGTTGTGCTGGTGATGTCGAAGGGGTAACCGCGGGAACGGTACCATTCGGTGTAGATGCGGTTGAGCGCATAGGTGTTGATCGCGTAAATGTTCGCACGCAGGGCGTTTTCGGGCCATGTCGGGAAAATCTCACTGGATGCGACATTTTTCAGGTAGCTGATGTACGGGATCGTCACATTTGCCGCTTCGGAATCCGGCAGCCCAAGATGCACCGTGATTGTTTCGGGGATGAACATTTCTCCGCTGAGCATGCTGATCTTCCCCCTTTTTAGTATTGCGGCATCCGGTTATAATATGTGATATCGCCGCCGGGAATCGGCTCATCGGTGCCTGCCGGGAGGGGAATCAGGTCGAAATTCTGGACAGAGGTGATGTTCGGAAACACCGGTACATCCTCGCTGTGCTCGCGGTAATAGCCCTGTGCCTGCACGCTGAGATTGTATGTGAAATATGCAGGATTGCGCTGATCGGCGGAGGGCGGCGGTGCGGGAACCGTCACCGGCTCGATCGTGCCGCTGTCGTTTGTGCGCTGAAGGGAGACCAGCTCCGGTTCGCCGTCCGTTGTGTGGGTAATCATCACGGAGGCTCCGATGACCGGTCTGGCACCCTGCGCGGTCATCACATGGACGACGATGGTTCCGGTATACGGACGCTTGGGCAGCTCCGGCTGATCGGGCACAGGCTCCGGCACTGCGGGCTGCATCGGTGCTGCCGGAACGGGTGCTGCGGGGACCGGCTCGCTGCGGGGCATCTCCGGCATCGGCGGTGCGGGCTGCTCCGGCTGCGCGGGCTTTGGCATCACCGGACGGGCGCTCTGCGGGCGCGGCTGCGGCTGCGGCGTGACATTCTGATTCGCATACATGCGGAACAGTTCCTCCCGATACCGCCTTGCGGTATCTTCAAATTCCTGACGGTTCATCTGTTTGCATGACCTCCTGACCGTAAGTTGTGGTGTATTCTATGCTGCACTGCGAAAAAGTATGAGATGTACCCGCCGCGACTACTTTTGTATTGTGCAGAACAACTGGAATTCAACAGAAAAACGAGAGATTTTTCTCTTTCCGGCGATGCCGTTTCAGGACGTGAAACGGGCGGATTCCCTCTTTACATTTCCTCTTTATTATGGTATAATGAAGGGTAACAGAAAGAAAAACCGCGCCTGAGACCGCGTGTTTCAGAGGGCGGAAAGGAGGCAGTGCCTAAATGGGTAAAATCATTGCAATCGCAAACCAGAAGGGCGGCGTCGGCAAGTCAACGACCGTTGTCAGCCTTGCCGCTTATCTCGGAATGCGCGGGAAAAAAGTGCTGTGTATCGACACCGATTCACAGGGCAATACCACAACAGGCTTCGGCGTTGCGAAAAAGGGGCTCCCCTGCTCCTGCTATGAGGTTCTGATCGGCAAATCGCGGATTCAGGATGCGATTGTTGAGACCGAATACGAAAATGTGAGCCTTGTTCCGGCAGTCTCCGCCCTCGCAGGCGCTGAGATCGACCTGATCGAGGTGGACAACCGTGTGCAGCGGCTCAAAATGGCACTGATGACCTGCCGCCTGTCCTATGACTTCATCCTGATCGACTGCCCGCCTTCCCTGAGTCTGATTACGCTGAACAATCTGGTCTCTGCGGATTCCGTCCTGATTCCGATGACGGCGGAATTCCTCTCGCTGGAAGGTCTGTCTCAGCTCTATGAAACCATCCGGATCGTCAAGTCGAAGTATAACCCCGGTCTGGAGATTCAGGGCATCCTGTTTACGATGTATGACGCACGGCTCAATCTCTCCGTGCAGGTCGTCGAGGAGGTCGAGAAGTATTTTCCCGGAAAGGTCTTTCAGACAAAGATTCCGCGGAATGTCCGGCTCTCCGAAGCCCCCAGCCACGGAAAGCCCGTGTTCTATTATGACCGCGCCTCAAAGGGCGCGGAGGCTTATGAAATGCTCGGCCATGAGCTGCTGAATGAACCGCTCGAACCCGACAGAAAGCCCAGACGCTTTATCTTCAGCCGGAGATAACCCGCTTTTCTGCAAAGCGGCTCCGCATCATAATTACAGAAAGCAGGCGAGAATATGGCAAGAGGCGGACTCAGTCTCGGCAGCGGGCTCGGATCGCTGTTTGAGCAGAATGCCGCGGACCCCGCAAGCGGTGTCCAGACTGTCCGGATCACGGAAATCGAACAAAACCGCGGTCAGCCCAGAAAGGTCTTTGATGACGCTGCTCTGACCGAACTGGCAGAATCCATTCAGGCGCACGGCATGATCCAGCCGATCGTCGTCCGCCCGATCGGAGACAAGCGCTATCAGATCGTCGCCGGTGAGCGCCGCTGGCGTGCCGCAAAGCTGATCGGTCTCTCGGAAGTACCGGTCATCATCCGCGAAATGAGCGATAACGAGGCAAGTCAGGTCGCGATGATCGAAAACCTCCAGCGCGAAAACCTCAATCCGATTGAGGAAGCTATGGGCTATCAGGCGCTGATGGAGCAGTTCCATATGACACAGGATGAGGTCGCAAAAACCGTCGGACGCTCCCGTCCGGCAGTCGCGAACAGCCTCAGACTGCTGAACCTGCCGGTGCTGGTTCAGGAATATCTCGAAAAGGGCAGAATTACGGTCGGCCATGCAAAGGCTCTCGCTGCAATCAAGGATGAACAGCTGCTGCTGCAATGCGCTGCCAGAGCCGCCGAGGATCGGATTACCGTCCGCGAGATCGAGGCAATCGCCCAGCGGCAGAACAATGCCGCCAAAACACTGCCTGCTGAAAAGCAGAAAACCCCCGAACAGATCTACTATGAGGAAATGGAGATCAGTCTCGGCACACATCTGGGAAGAAGGGTTCAGGTCCAGACCGGTAAGAAGAAAGGTACACTGACTCTTGAATTCTATAATAAAGAGGACTTGCAGACGCTGTGTCAGCTTCTGACAAGAGAAGAAAATGAGTAATGAGTGAAGACGGAGGTAGTTGAAAATGCTGGAAAACGCGAACAAATTTCAAAAGGAAGGTCTGACGTTTGATGATGTGCTGCTGATCCCGGGTGAATCTGATGTCACGCCGAATCAGATCCGTCTTGCGACAAGACTGGCAGGCGATATCCGCCTGAACACACCGATCATGACCTCGGCAATGGACACCGTCACCGAGTCCAAAATGGCGATCGCAATCGCGCGTGAGGGCGGTATCGGTATCATCCACAAGAACATGACCATTGAGCAGCAGTGCGACGAAGTGGACAAGGTCAAGCGCTCCGAGAACGGCGTCATTGTCAATCCCTTCTCGCTGACAGAAGACCGCTTTGTCTATGACGCGGATGAGCTGATGGGCAAGTATAAGATCTCCGGCGTCCCGATCGTGGACAAGGAAGGTCATCTGGTCGGTATCATTACAAACCGTGACATGCGTTTCCTGACAGATTTCGGCACCCGCATCAGCGAGGTCATGACCAAGGAGAACCTCGTGACTGCTCCGGTCGGTACGACGCTCGCACAGGCACAGGAGATCCTCCGCGCACATAAAATCGAGAAGCTCCCGATCGTAGATGAGAAGGGAATCCTCCGCGGCCTCATTACCATTAAGGACATCGAGAAGTCTGTGAAATATCCGAACTCCGCGCGTGATGCCGGCGGCAGACTGCTCTGCGGCGCTGCAATCGGCGTGACCAAGGACGTTCTGGAGCGCGCAGGTGCACTGATCGACGCAAAAGCAGACGTTCTCGTCCTCGACAGCGCACACGGTCACAGCGCAAATATCATCCGCACCCTGAAGGAGATCAAGGCGGCATTCCCCGGCACACCGGTTATCGCCGGCAACATCGCAACCGCAGAGGGCGCAGAGGCGCTGATCGCTGCGGGTGCAGATGCCATTAAGGTCGGCATCGGTCCGGGCTCAATCTGCACAACCCGTGTCGTCGCAGGTATCGGCGTGCCGCAGGTCACCGCAATCTATGATGCGGCATGCGTCGCTGAAAAGCATAACATCCCCGTCATCGCTGACGGCGGCATCAAGTATTCCGGCGATATCGTCAAGGCGCTCGCAGCCGGTGCGAATGTCGTCATGCTCGGCAGCCTGTTTGCGGGCTGCGATGAGGCACCCGGCGCGACGGAGATCTATCAGGGCAGACAGTTCAAGGTCTACCGCGGCATGGGCTCGCTCGGCG